>NZ_SMKK01000133.1 GCF_004348425.1 Actinomadura sp. 7K507 | reverse complement strand
GGAACCCTCCGCCCCCCACCGGCGAACGGTCCCGCGGCAGGCCGGCCCCCGGCGGATGAGCCCGCGGCAGCCGGACTTCCGGAAGGCGCCCCGCCGGCGGACGGACCCGCGGCAGGCGGGCTCGCGGCGGACAGGTGGCCGGCGGACGGGCCCGCGGCGGCCGGTTCCCCGGCGTGCGGGGCGGCGCGTGGTTCGGTGTTCATGGATTGAAAGCCTTTCCTATTTGATTTACGTAAAGTGTGGCGCGGCGGCGGGTGGCGCATTCGGCGGCTGGAATATGGTCGCCGCGTGCATTGGTGGAGCCAGCAGGCCTGTGACGCGGCCGCGGAGGCACAGGCCGCCGACCCCTCTCCGCAGAATCTCATGGCGGCCGCCCAGGTGCAGGCGATGGTCTCGATGGCGGAGGCACTGCACCGCATTGCCGCGATCCTGGAAGAACAGGGCGGCGCCGAGAACTCGCCGCCATTGCCCGTCCGGCTGAAATAGATCGGAACGAGGCCGGGTCGGCCGAAATACCGGGATCAGCCAAAATACCGGTGCACCCCGACGGGGGCGCACCGGTATTTCACGGGGTCTCAGGCATCGCTGAAGGACTTGCGTTCCGTCCTGCCGTTGGTGCTCGCGGCGAGGCGGGAGGTCTTGGCGACGGGCGGACGCGGCGGGGTGGTCTCCATGGCGTAGTCGGTGTCGGGTACCGGGGAGGCCGGCCGCTCCTCGGGCATGGCGGGGCGGGGCTCGTCGCGCGGACGGTCCCGCAGCCGCCGCGCGGCCTGCCGGAGGGCGCGCTCCCCGACCAGCCTGGTCAGCTCCAGGCCCCAGCAGTCCAGCTTGTCGGCGTCGGTGAGGTCGTCGCGGTGGCTGAGTTCGGCGGCGAGCCCGCCGAGCCGTTGCGCCTCCGACAGGTCGAACTCGCGCATGAGGTGGCAGCACAGTTCGGCGAGGGCCGCGTGGTCACGCTCGAACGACAGGCCCGACAGGTCGTTGTGCGACAGCCTGCTGAGCGCGCGTTTACGCTCCAGCTCGCCGTCGGCGATGCGGAGGATTCCGTTGAGGAGGGCGATGGGACCGGTACCGCTCGCCCTGCTCTGGGCGGGCGTGAACGACATGCGCAGGACGGCCGCGGAGCCGATCCCGGCGGCGATCACCCGGATCACCATGAGGCTGGCCGGGGGCGTCGTGTCGGGCAGGCCGAACGTCCAGCCGGCGGCGGTCACCGCGATCAGCGCGACGGTCGCCGCGCTGGCGTTGACGAAGACGAACAGCAGCCCGCCCGGCGACAGGAGGGCGGCGACCGGCTTGTCGCGGTAGCGCGCGACGAGCTCGGCGAGGCCGATCGCGCCGCCGATCAGGGCGGCGAGGAGCATCTCGATGGTCATGACCTTCCTCTACGCGCTGCGGGCGGTCAGCCGGCCGAACGGGGACTCCTCGGACCTGCCGCGTCGCGGCACCAGGGGCGCGGCGCGCTCGGGACGCTGCCGGGACGCGAGCTCGGCGCTCTCCACCTCCAGGAAGACCAGCAGCCATTCGGTGGGGCCCGCGGCGAGTCCGGTATGGGTGCGCATCGCCTGTTCGCGTGCGTTGAGAAAGGCCAGGAGCCACCTGGCGGGCCCGGACGCCCCGGCGGCTCGAATTCGTGAATACATGCAGGAGACCATTCCGTAGCCAGACCCGGAAGTCGACCTCCGCCGCGTCAAGTTTTCGCGGCGCCGCCCCTTCGCGAAGCCATTGCCGTTACGCCGGAAACGTCCCGCGCACACTCGCTGATCTTCTCACCAATGGCCGGTCACCGAAACCGTTTAACCGAACCCGGGAGTTCCTTTGCGAAGAATTCCGCTTACCCGCGAAGGGGGAGATCACTTTTCATCCGCAGGTGCGGCCCTCGCCCCGAAAACGACCACACCGCACCCCCGCCGAACCCACAGCGCCCGCGACACGCCACGCCCGCCGGCACCCGGCGACCAGGTACCGCCGCGGGCGGCCCCCTCGTGGCCGCCTGGGTCTCCATGGAGACGGTGGGCGCGGGAAGTCTGTCAGCCCGTTGACAATCGGGTGTCTTCGAACCATTCGTTCGCACCTAGCGCGCGGCGTCCCCGAGAAACGAGCCTGTTGGAGCAGTCGCCGGGGGCGGCGCCGTCCCCCAGGGAGAGACGTCGAGAACGATCGGGGGCCGTGTCCTAGGAGGACGCCCATGAACCGGACCAGCTCGTCGCCCGCCTCGGACTTTCCGCTCGCCGGCGTCCCGGTGGAGTTCGCCGACCCGATGCTCCCTCACCTGGAGGCGGCCGCGGTGGAGATGGTCCAGGAGATCCAGTCGCTCGTGCCCGAGTACGCGCGGCCGCCGGAGAGCCGCTACGGGCGACGGATGCGGTGGGCCGTCGAGGAGAGCGTCCGGCAGTTCGTGGACGCGATCGGCCGCCACGACATGGAATGGGAACACGTCACCGGGATCTTCGAGGGCATCGGCGCGCACGAGGCCCGCAAGGGGCGCAGCCTGGACGGCCTGCAGTCGGCGATCCGCGTCAGCGGGCAGGTCGCGTGCCGCCGGTTCATCAAGGACGCGCGGCGGCTCGGCTGGTCGCTCGACACCCTCGGCAAGATCACGGAGTCGCTGTTCGTGTATCTGGAGCGCATCGCCAGCGCGGCCGGGCAGGGGTACGCGCGGGCGCAGGGGGAACTGGCGGGCGAGCGGGAACGGTTCCGGTGGCGGCTCCGCGACCTCCTGGTCATGGACCCGCCGGCCAGCGCCGAGGCGGTCGAGGAACTGGCGCGGTCCGCCGGATGGCCGGTGCCGAAGACCCTGGCGGTCGTGGCGATCCGCCCCGAGCCGGGGCGGGCCGTCCCGGTGCTGCCGCCCGCGTTCCTCGCCGACTGGCACGCCTCCGACCCGTACCTGATCTGCCCCGACCCGGACGGCCCCGGGCGGGACCGGCTGCTCACCGCGATCAAGGGGACGCGGTCGGCGGCGATCGGGCCGGCCGTCCCGCTGACCCGGGCCGCGGTGTCGCTGCGCTGGGCGCGGCGGGGCCTGGCGCTCGTCGAGCGCGGCGTGCTGCCCGGCAAGGAGCCGCTGCGCTGCCTCGACCACCTGCCCAGCCTCGTGGCGGCGCAGAGCGAGGAACTGATCGACGTCGCGCTGGGCTCCCGGCTCGCGCCGCTGATGCGGCTGCCTCCGCACCGGCGGGACGCGCTGTCGCGGACGCTGCTCACCTACATGGAGAACCGCGACAACGCGGTGGCGGCCTCGGAGCGGCTCATGGTCCACGAGCAGACCGTCCGGTACCGGATCCGCCGTCTCGAGGAGACGCTCGGCGGCGTATTGACCGACCCCGACCGCCGTACTGAGCTGCTGCTCCTCCTGCACTACCTGGTCCGGCTCGACTCCGGCGACCGGCGCCTGTCCCCCGCGGACACCTGAGGCTCCTGCGAAGAGGCAAGCCGCCGCGGGCTCCTTGAGTGTTTCGGTGAAGGCACCGGAAACGGTGGTGACGGCCTCGCGGCGAGGCGTCACCACCGTTTCTCGGAGGTCGTCGGGTGTCAGCCGGTCGGGCAGGTTCCCGTGTATTTGGCGATGTCGCCGCCGGACTCGGGAGCCGGGCAGATGAACTGCTCGTAGCGGGCATCGTCGTCGACGAACCGCTTCATCCACGCGATGGCGTACTTCGCGATCGTGGTGTGCGGCGAATTGAACGTCATGTGCCCGGCGTTGTTGAGTTCCAGGTATGCCTTTTCGGGGGCGGCGGTGAGGTTGTTGAAGTACGACTCGGCCATCGAACCGGCCGGGGCGATGAAGTCGTTGTCCGCCGCCATGATCATCGTCGGGACGCGGACGTCCGCCCAGTCGTAGTTGGTGTTCCACGGCGCGAGCGGGATCGCGGCCTGCAGCGAGGGGCGGTCGGCGGCGGCCTCCAGCGACCCGCCGCCGCCCATGGAGTGGCCCATGACGGCGAGGCGCGAGGAGTCGACGCGGTCGCTCACCTTGCTCTCGCCGGTCAGGTGGTCGAGCGCGGCGAGGAGCTGCTCGCCGCGGGCGGCGGGCACGTCGAGGAGGCTGTTGGTCTCCAGGGTCATGACCACGAAGCCCTGGGACGCGAGGCGCGGGCCGTACCAGCTGATCCACGCCTCCGGAGAGACGAATCCGGGCGAGACGGCGATGGCGCCGAAAGTGCCCTGGCTCAGGTCGGTCGGCGCGTAGATCGTGCCCTG
This sequence comes from Actinomadura sp. 7K507, assembly GCF_004348425.1. GTDB lineage: Bacteria > Actinomycetota > Actinomycetes > Streptosporangiales > Streptosporangiaceae > Spirillospora. The sequence continues at coordinate 21,445 of NZ_SMKK01000133.1, read as the reverse complement.
GTTGAACCCTTCTCCGCTGCCCGCCGGAACATCGATCTCCTCGATGTCGAACGGGCCCCTTTCCGCCGTGATGCTCTCCTCGGTCGGCGCGGGTCCGCGCTCGTAAGGATTGGCGGCGAGTCGAACGGCTTGCTGAATGGCGGCGGGACGTTCGGGCGCGGCGTGCGCCGCGGGCGCAAGGGCGGTACCGGCGGCCAGTACGGCGGCCACGGGGAGCACTCGGAACGCATGCGCCAACTGCTTGCTCATCGGGGGCGTACCCTTCGCTAGCCGAACCGCGACGGGTGGGGAATTCGCGGCTGCAAGGATTATGGGACGCCCGGCCGACTTCGGCTGCTTAAGTGCCGACGCCTTTTTTCCGCAAGCCTTATAGCGAACTTACAAACCGTCCCCGGACACGGGACGGAGGGGCCACTCCCCCCGAAGTGACCCCTCTCCCCCCGTTCCGCCGTGTCGGCCCCGGCGCGTACACAGGACCGGCCGCTCCCCCCGAAGCGGCTCGCACCGGCCGTTCAGCGGATGTGTCGAACTTAGCGAGCCCGGCCCGGCGACAGCGAGGCTTCAACCCCTCCCGTCGACGAACGGGCCACAGTCTGCGACGAACGGAACACGCTCCGCATCTAGGCGGACCATGCATCCTTCCTCCGGCGTACAAGAAAAGAACACCGGCGGGCGCCGCCTCGGTGGGCGCGGCTCAGCCGTCCCACACGGGCAGGTGGACGGCCGATGGGCGGGCCGCGTCGCGGAAGATCTCGAACTGGGTGCGGCGGGACGCGACCGCCTGGCCGGCGGGTGCCCCGGTGCCGTGGTTGCGGGCGAAGCGGGGGAACGCGCCACCCGCGAGCATGACGCGCAGCCGATGCCCCCGCAGGAACCGATACCCGGTGGGATGCATCTCGACCTCCGCACGGACGACGCCGTCCGCCGCCGCGTGGCCGGGGGTCAGGCGGAGGATCCCGTCCGTGACGTTTCTGGAGACGCCGTCGCGGTCGACATCGCACAGGCGGATGAACAGGTCGCCGTGCCCGGTGCTCGTGCGGACGTGGATCGTCGCCGAAACCGGCCCGATCAAGTCGAGGTCGCGGTCCAGGGGCGCGCCGGTGAGGACGACCACGTCGTGGCGGCGTTCGACCGGGGTGTTGTCGCGTTGCCGGCCCTTGCCGGGCGCCAGCAGCGGACCACCGACGGTGGGTGTCGGGTCGAGAGGGTCGTACGTGAACGTCGCGGGTCTGGTGTGCCCCCCATCGGCGTGGGCGGCTCCGTCCTCGTCGGCGGCGGTGTCTGCGTTGAGGGGGGCGTCCCAGGTGAGGGTCTGGGACAGGTAGAGCGGTGTGGGCTTGGATTCAGGTGGGGGCCACCGGTCGAAGTCCAGCCAGCGGTTGGCCTTCTGCAGATGGAGCCTTACGGGCGCCCGGCGAAGCTGGGCTTTGTCGCCGTTCAGGTGGGCTTCCAGCCAGGACACCTGGTCTGACAGCGTCGCGCGAAGGGCTTTCGTGTCGTGTCCCCATGGGCCGATGGTGATGCGGACGATGCGTCCGGCGGCATGGAGGGCGGCGAAGTCGCGGAGCTGGCCGCGCAGGAAGAGGTCCCACCAGCCCGTCACCATCGTGGTGGGCGAGGTGGTTCCGGGGACGGCGGCACTGTGGTCGGTGGCCTCCCAGAAGTCGTCGCCATCCTCGGCGTGGGCGGTGACCTCGCGGAGGAACGGCTCAGGCCGTCCGATCGCGGCTGTGTCGGCTTCGCCCACCGGCAGGTGCCGCATCGCATGGCGAACGCGCCTGTTGTGCAGAGGCCGCTTGGTGTCGCCCTGGGTGCCCATCGACGACGACCAGACGAGCGTGTTGTGAAGGGCCAGCGCCCCACCCGGATAGAACGAACTCACGAATTCCGACGCGGTGATGCCGAGCCCCAACGCCTCAAGTGGAGGATCCGCGTAGGGCGCGACCGCCCATTCGGTGAACCCGAGGTAGCTCGCCCCGGCCATCGCGACCCGGCCGTCGCACCACGGCTGCGCCCGGAGCCACTTGAGCGTCGCGAGCCCGTCGTCCTTCTCGTTGTGGAAGGCACGGAACTCCCCACCCGACCCGAGGACGCCGCGCACGTTCTGGACGACGACCTGGAAGCCGCGCCGCGCGAGGACGCCCGCCAGCAGCCGGATGACCGGCTGCCGCTTGCCGTACGGGGTGCGGATCAGCACGACCGGCAGTGGCCCGGCCCCGCGCGGACGGTGCAGGTCGGCGACGAGCACGACCCCGTCCGGCATGGGAACCCGCAGGTCACGAGCTATCTGGACGTTCGGTGCCGGCACCTCGGGGAGGCCGAGTAGCCGATCCGTCAGTCGCCCCCAGACGGCGGCCATCGGACGTCCCCTCCCCGCGTCGTCGTTCAGTAGGTCAAAGATATGAGGCGTTCGTATTCGCTGAGGACGCGGGCGAACTCGCCTGTGGGTATCTCGCAGGCGTGTCCGGGCAGCCACAGGTGTTCCAGGCGGACGGTCTGGACGTCCAGGCGCAGGTGGCAGGCGTTCCCCGTGTGCTCCCAGCCAGGACGGGCGGCACGGACGACCTCCAGATGGTGACGGTGACTCTGCACGTCGTGGAGCAGGAACGCGGTCAGGACATGGCGTGGCCCGTACACCGACGAACTGGATCCGCTCGCGGTCGATGCGGCGGACTCCAGATCGACACCGGAATCAGCCAGCTCCGGGAACAACGCCCTCACGCGCTGCACGACTCCAGCGACCTCGATCGGCTCACAGGGGAGACGTAGGACCAAGTCAGGGTCGACGTAGCCGTGCACCGGAACGCCCGCGACGAAGCCGTACCACGCTCCAGGAACGGCTCCGAGGAAACGGGCCTGCGTCAGAGCGTTGCCCAGTTCGCCCATGAGCCGCTCGGCGTCGATGCCACGCGGCATGAACGTTTTGGTGCCGCTGCGCAGTCGGGTCTGGGTCCCGTCCAGGACGGCGAGGTCTGCCCAGCACGCACCCGAGCCGGTTCCCAGGACACCGTGTGGGAGGCAGGCGTCGGGGTGTGGGGTGAGACCGGCGACGTCCTCAAGGACGGCGCGCGGCGTCTGGACCAGGCCCCACCCCTGTGTCCGGTGGGAGACGGAGCCGAGCGCGAGCGACGTGGCGACCGACTCGCCGGACGGCGCCTCGCTCAGTGCGCTTTCGAGGTTGCGGCGGCCGTGCAGCGCGCCGATCTGCTGGAGGTACTCGTCAAGGCACCGCCGCAGGACGGCCGGGTCGAGGTCGCACGAGGCCCACCCGCCGACGTCGCGCACGTGCACGATCGTTCCGTCGAAGTCGAGGCGGTGGTAGCGGTAGTGCTCCTGCCAGGGCTCGATCCGGTCGCCGCTCAGCCGTCCCTGGGCGCGGACGATCGCGGAGATGTCCTCACCCAGGTCGTTGATGAGAAAGTCGCGCAGCGGGGCGTGCAGCGGATCGGTCTCGACCGCCACCCGCACACCGTCGCTGCGGAACCGCACCGGGAGCGATATCGCCATTCGCGTGATTATGCCGATAAGCGAAGATCATCACCGGTTTGGTGGAATGTTCGATCCGATCAGTCGGGGGCGTCGGCCATGTACGGCGGCGCCGGCTCGTATTGGATGTAGCGGCGCACCGACCGTGCGTGGTCGCGGCCGTGGATGCGCCCGATCAGCCAGAGGGCCATGTCGATGCCGGCGGAGACGCCCTGGCTCGTTACGAGGTTGCCGTCCACGACGTAGCGCGCGTCCCGTACGACGGTCACGTCACCACGTGCCTCCAGGTTGTCCTCCGACGCCCAGTGGGTCGCCACCCTCCGCCCCTTGGCGGGCCCTGCGGCGTGCAGCAGAAGCGAGCCCGTGCACACACTCGTCACCCAGTCGGCCTGTCCGGCCACCTTCGCTATCCATCCCGTCACGGACGTGTTGAACAACTGCGCCTCCCTCGCACCGCGGCCACCGGGGACGAGAAGCACGTCCAGCTTCGGGTGGTCGTCCAAGACGTGATCTGGAACGACCCGCATCCCCTTGGCGCAACGCACAGGCTCGGACCGTTCCGCGATCAATGCCGCTCGGTCGCCCTCACCGCGCAGCATCGCCGATGCCGTGAACACCTCCCACGGACCGACGAAGTCCAGTTCCTCAGCGTCCTCGAAGACCAGCAGCCCATACGTCGTCATGCGGGTTTCCCCTCTCCTTTGAACCGGTCTCTGTAGTCGGATGGCGCGACGCCCACGTGACGGTGGAAAGTCCGCCGCAACGTCTCCCCCGTCCCGAAGCCGAGCCGCCGCGCCAGCGCCTCGACGGGCTCGTCGCCCTCCGCGAGCGCCCTCCGCGCCGCCTCCACCCGCACGCGCTCGACGTACACCGCCGGCGGCACGCCCATCTCGGCCGTGAACCGCCGCTGCAGGTGCCGCGTGCTCAGCCCCGACCGTCCCGCCAGGTCGGCGATCGTGTGCCGGGCACCCGGATCGGCCTGCACCGACGACACCGCCGCCCTGACCGGGTCCGTCGCGGGCTGCGCCGACCACAGCGGGACGCTGAACTGTGACTGGCTCCCCGGCCGCCGCAGGAACATCACCAGTTCCCGCGCCACCGCGTGCGCCACGTCCCGCCCGTGGTCGTCCTCCACCAGGGCGAGCGCCAGGTCCATCCCGGCCGTGACGCCCGCGGACGTCCAGACGCGCCCGTCCCGGATGAAGATCGGGTCGCAGTCGACGCCCACGCCCGGGAACTCTTCCCTGAGCTGGCTCTCCCGTCCCCAGTGGGTCGTGACGCGGCGTCCGTCCAGGAGGCCCGCCTGGGCGAGCAGCAGGGCGCCGCTGCACACCGACGCGACCCGCCGCGCGCCCATCGCCGCCTCAGCGACCCAGCCCACCAGTCCAGCGTCCTTCCGCGCCCGATCGACCCCGACGCCACCGGCCACGACGAGCGTGTCGATGCCCGCGGGCTCAAGATCGTCGATGCCCGCCTCGGCGTGGACGGACAGGCCGCCGGACGCCGCCACCGGACCCGCCTCGGGCCCCACGACCAGGCACTCGTAGCGCCCGGTCGACCGGAACACCTCATGCGGGCCGGTCAGGTCCAGCACCTGGAAGCCGCCGTAGACGACGAACGCGACGAGCATGTCTCCAGGCTGGCCGGGGACGGTCATGGCGTCAACGACGGGTATCCCACAGATCGCGCCATCCGTGGCCCGGTCCGGCCGCGGAGAGAATTGAGTTGACACCTCTCGACGGCTTATGGCTAAATGTCACCCATGAAGCTTTGATACTTCTACGGTTGAGCCGCCCCGCCCACTCCGGTTTCGGGTCCGCTCCCGCTTCAGTCGACGGAATGACCGCCGCCTCTTGACGCCGTCATACGACACCCGTCACACGGCACCCGTCCTATGACGGCCGTCACTCGACGCCCGCACCACATCCGCGTCATACCGGCCGCGGCCTGCACCGTCACGCTGCCCACCATTCTTCGCCGGCCCTTTTGCGGCCGGATTCAAACGTGCCCGGAGGTCTTCTCTTCATGCCTGCCATTAACAGCAACCCCACGCCCGCCCCCTTCGCGAAGTCGAAGAAGAAGGGCAAGCGGAAGAATCCCGACTCACGGTCGGCGAATTTCGCGAACAACCGGCGCAACGCCGGGCGGATGCCCACTCGCCAGTTCAACCGCGGTCGCTGAACGGCGGCCGTGCCCGGCCCCGGCCCGCTACGGCCGGGGCCGGGAACTCCGCCCATACGACCGTCCGGTGACCCTCCGCCCGGAACCCCCAGCGGGTCGCGAGCGCGTCCACGATCCGCATCCCCCGGCCGGTCTCCGCCCCCACCTCGTCCTTGACGTGCGGAAGCCCGCCCGCCGACCCGTCGTCGACGACCTCCAGCCGGTACACGCCGTCCCCGGCGGCCAGGACGACCGTCACCTCCCCGCCCTCAAGGCCCGACGCGGTATGCGTGATCGCGTTCGCGACCGTCTCGCTCGCCACCATGATCATGTCGTCCAGGACGGTGTCATGCAGGCCCGCGTCGGCGGCCCCCGCGTCGTCCGGGACGAGGTGGCCGAGGACCGCGGCACGGACGAAGCCCCGCGCGTGCCCCACCGACTTCCGCACCCCCGCCAGCGTGATCTCACCGATCACCAGGCCGTCCCGCGCCTCGCCCACAGCCCCGCCTCCCCGTCGCCGGGAACGGCCGGGCGCGAGGCCCGCATCTCCAACGCCGGCCCGACCAGCAGCTCGCAACGCGTCCTCGACGCCCACCGGGACGGCCCCCTTCGCGTCCGGAAAGTCGCCCGCCACCTCGCTGTACGGCCCGGAACCCGACTTCGTTCACGCCCCCGCGAACGCCTACCCCTACGCTGAGTTAAAAATCATCACCCTTAGTATCGAAGCGTCCGGGATTCGGGGGGATGGGACGACGTGACGACGGAGAGGCTGGAGCGCGTCCGCCAGTGGCCAAGGCGTCTGTTCTTCTCGGCGCGGGGTCGCGCGACGGTCGTCACCGTGGCCGTGTCGGCACTGATCTTGGCCCTGCTGTTCGCCCTGCTCGCGGTGCTCGCCCAGGACTGGTCGGAAAACAGAGTCGAGGGCAGGTCGGAAGCGACCGTTGAGCGGATCGTGTACGACGTCGGCACGGGAAAGAACGGCAACATCCTCGCCGCCCGGCCGAACGAGACCCCGTTGGTCCAGGTCGTGGGCCCGGACGGCCGTGTCGTGGCGGCCGGGCCGGGGCTCCGTGGCCGCCCCTCCCTCGCCCGGGCGGAAATGGAGAGGGGAAGCCTGCTCGTCGACCACAGGGACTGCCCGGACTACCTGGACGAGTGCGTGTGGGTCTTCGGCCTGCGGGTGCAGGACTCGCCCTGGGGGCAGGGTGTGATGATCGTCGCGGCGACTCCGCTGCCGGGTCTGCTGCATCTCTGGCTGCTGCCGCTGGCCCTCGCGCTGGTCACGCTGGCCCTCCTCATCCTGATCGGCTGGTGGACGTGGCACACCATCGGACGGGCCTTCGTCCCGATCGACCAGATTCGTTCCCAGATGGCGGAGTTCTCCACACAGGGCCTCGGCCACCGGGTGCCCGTCCCGGACAACGGCGGCAAGATCCAGTCGCTCGCCGAGACCGTCAACACCACGCTCTCGCGGCTTGAGGACGCGACGAACCGGGAGCGCCGCTTCATCTCCGACGCCTCGCACGACCTGCGGAACCCGATCGCCGGGCTGCAGATGCAACTGGAACTCACACTCGACGAGCCGGACGACGGCGAGTGGAGGCCGATGGTCCGCTCGGCCCTGCGCGACACGCAGCGGCTGAACGACATCGTCCTCGACCTGCTGGAACTGTCCAGGCTCGACTCCCGCGCCCCGGCGGCGGAGGAACGGATCGACCTCGCGGCCCTCGCCGGCCGGGAGGTCGAGCGCCGCTCGTCCCCCGTGCCGATCGGGACGGCCCTGGAGCCCGGCGTGGCCGTCCGGGCGAGCCCGGTGCGGCTGGCGCGGGTGCTGAACAACCTGCTGAGCAACGCCGAACGGCACGCCGCGTCGCGCATGGACGTGACCGTCGCGCGGGACGGTTCCGATGGCGTCCTCGAAGTACTGGACGACGGTTCCGGCATCCCGGAGGACTCACGCGAGCGGGTCTTCGAACGCTTCGCCCGCCTCTCGGAGTCAAAGGCCCGCGACCCGCAGGGCACCGGCCTCGGGCTGCCCATCGCCCGCGAGATCGCCGAGATATACGGCGGCTCCCTCCGCATAGCCGACACCCGCCAGGGCACCCGCTTCGTCCTCCGCCTCCCCCTCATCGACTGACCTCGGACAACGTCCTGCTCGCAGGACCACCGGCCCGGGATTCGGCCGAGGTCCCGCCGCGCGTGATCGAGTGCCGCGACTTCAGCTCGAACACAGGGAGGATTCGGGCGGAATCCGGTGTTATCGCCAAAGCACGAACGCGCGAAGGCGAGGGGACACCATGACCGAGGACCTGGGATACGGATGGCAGGGCGACCTCATCGACATGCCCGCCTACCTGAAGCGGATCGGTTACGACGGTGACCCGGCGCCGACGCCCGAGACGCTGCGCGCCCTGCACCGTGGCCACACCACGTCCATCCCGTTCGAGAACCTGGAGATCATGCTCGGGCGGCCGGTCGACCTGTCATTGGACGCCGTCCAGTCGAAGCTCGTCGAGCGTCCGCGCGGCGGCTACTGCTTCGAGCACAACCGGCTGTTCGCGGCCGTCCTGGAGCGCCTGGGCTACGAGGTCACCGCGCTGGCCGGACGGGTGACGATGGGGGCGGACAAGGTCCTGCCGGCCACGCACGCGCTGCTCCTCGTCCGCCCACCGGGCCGGTCGGGCGACGAGCCCGCCTGGCTCTGCGACGTGGGTTTCGGCGCGGGGCCGCTGGAGCCGCTGCGGTTCCGCGACGGGGAGGAAGTCGAGCAGGACGGCTGGCGCTTCCGGCTCCAGAAGGGCCGGCCAGTCCCCACATGGACCCCGGCCACGGCCGGCTGGGAACTGCGTCAACTTCTCCCGGAGGGATGGGTTCAGCGCCACACGTTCGCGTTGAACGAGACGTTCCGCATCGACTTCGAGGTGCTCAACCACTACGTGTCGACCAGCCCGCGCTCACCGTTCACGAGACGTCCGTTCACGCAGAAGTTCTCCTCCAACGCCCACCGCGTGCTGGACGGGACGAAGCTGACCACCACCCGCCCGGACGGCACGACCGAAACCCGCACGCTCCTCCCGGAGGAACTGCCCGAGACGTTGGCGAGCCACTTCGACATCGTCCTGGAAGCCGAGGACGCGCGCCGTCTCGTCAAGTCCCTACGCGGTTGAAGCCCTCCCTCGGGGTACGGCCCAGCCTGGGAGAGCTGCACATGACCACCGCGTCCCGCCCATTGGGCCGGGCCTTGGGTCACCGAGGGGCAGGCCGCCCCACGAAGGAGGCGTGATGAGCGAACGCAAGCGTGACGAGGACAAGCCGCTCGCCGACCGCCGCGCCGAGGAGAACGCGCCTCAGGAAGACGACGGCGACTTCGCCGACGAGCACACCCCCGGCCCCACCGACCCGCCAGTGGCCGAGGCCGAAACCCCAGGCGGCGAGGACGAGGGCTACACCCCCCAAACCGAAATCCCCTAGCTCGCCACAGACGGGGGGCCGTCCCAGCCACTGCGGGACGGCCCCCTGCCGCTACAACGGTCTCCGCTCACTAATCAGGATGGGGCGGCTGCTGGTCGGGCGGGGTTCCACCGCCCTCACCGCCGCCCTTGTTCCCCTTGTCGGTGCCGTGCGCGTGCCCTGCCTTCCCCCTGGTCGACTTCGGTTCCGACGCCTCCGCCGGCGGGTCGTTCGTCACCTGGGTACGCTCCGACCGGCGAATCTCAGGCTGCTGCGGATTCGGCATGTTCTCCCACCTTCTACGGGCCTTCTAAGCAGTGGACGGTTCGGGACGCAGGGGGTCATGCCCCACGCGCATGAGCGCGTGACGCCACTCGTCATCCCGTTCCGCGTCCGGCGGACGGTTCTCCAGCTGGTCCTCCACGTAGTCCACGACCTCCTGCATCACCTCGGCATCGGCCTCGGTCAGGTCGACCTTCCGCTTGCGCAGCACGTCCACCACGCGGGCGCCGAGCTCGGAGACTCCCGGGCTCGGACCGGCCGGGAAGGCCTCTTCTCCCGAGGCGTCCGTGAGCAGCCAGTTCCGCAACTCGTCCGAGGTCATGTTGACGAGCCGGTGGAAGTCCTCCCAGGCCAGCTCCGCCTCGGCCGGAATGCGATCGTTCATCGGTAACTCCCTGTCCGCCGTTCAGGGACCGCCGTACCCGTCACCCACGACCCCATTCACGACGCCGCCTCCCGCGTACGCGGACGGGCTCGCCCGCAGGTGGCAGGGCCTTTTGTGCCAGACTCCTGCGGGCAGGACCTCTGGGTCACCCGTACGGGACAGCAAGCTGAGGAGCACCATGGAACTCGTCCACTCGGGCAAGGTCAGGGACGTCTACGCGGACGGGGAAGACCTCGTCCTCGTCGCGTCCGACCGGGTGAGCGTGTACGACGTCGTCCTGCCGACGCTGATCCCCGACAAGGGGAAGATCCTCACGCAGCTCTCCCTCTGGTGGTTCGAGCAGCTCGCCGACATCATCCCCAACCACATCGTGTCCGCGACCGACGTGCCGGACGAGTGGGAGGGACGGGCCGTCCGCTGCCGCCGCCTCACCATGCTCCCCGTCGAGTGGATCGCCCGCGGCTACCTCGCCGGCCTGGGCCTCAAGGAGTACGAGAAGAACGGCACCGTCTCCGGGATCTCGCTGCCGGACGGCCTGGTCGAAGCGTCCAGGCTCCCCGAGCCGATCTTCACCCCCACCACGAAGGCCACCGAGGGCCACGACGAGTTCATCACCTACGACGACGTCGTGCACGAGATCGGCGACGACACCGCCACCCACCTCCGGAACGTCACACTGGAGATCTACAAGCGCGGGGCGGCCGTCGCCGCCGAGCGCGGCATCATCATCGCCGACACCAAGCTCGAGTTCGGACGCGCCGCCGACGGCACCCTCACCCTCGGCGACGAGGTCCTGACCTCGGACTCCTCACGTTTCTGGCCCGCCGACCAATGGCGGCCCGGCCACCCCCAGCACGCGCTGGACAAGCAGTTCGTCCGCGACTGGAGCAGCACCCTCGGCTGGGACCGCACCCCTCCCGGCCCAGCCATCCCCCAGGACGTCGTGGACGCCACCCGCGCCCGCTACATCGACGTCTACGAACGCCTGACCGGCCGCCCCTGGACCTCCTAAGGAGCCCCGCCATGGCCGCATCACCCCAGATCACCCACATCTCCTGGGGCCGCATGGAAGCCGAGGGCCTGGCGCCCGGCAAGGACTTCAAGCTCTTCCCCGGCGGCGGCCGCCCCTGGGACTGGTCCGAGCACGGCACCCGCCACTCCCCCGGCATCCAGCCCGCCGACGTCCAGGAACTCATCGACCACGGCAGCACGGTGATCGTGCTCAGTCGCGGCATGGAACTACGCCTGCAAACGATGCCCGAGACCCTGAAGCTCCTGGAAGACCACGGAGTCGAAGTGCACGTAGAGGAAACGACCGAAGCCGTAGCCCTCTACAACACCCTCGCCGAAACCACCCCCGTAGGCGGCCTCTTCCACTCGACCTGCTGATCCCCGTCCGAGCAGCGGGACGTCAGAAGGTGGAGCGGTCGCTGCTCGGCACGATCTCCCGGCCCAGGGGCACCAGTGAGACCGGGATCAGCTTGAAGTTGGCGATGCCGAACGGGATCCCGATGATCGTGATGCAGAGCAGGACCCCGGTGAACAGATGTCCGAGGGCGAGCCACCATCCGGCGACGATGATCCAGATGACGTTCCCCAGGAGCGAGCCCGCGCCCGCGTCCCTTCTCGGGACGGTCGTCCGGCCGAACGGCCACAGCGCGAATCCCGCGATGCGGAACGAGGCGATGCCGAACGGGATCGTGATAATGAGGATGCAGCACACGATCCCGGCGAGCACGTAACTCACGGCCAGCCAGAACCCCGCCAGCACCAGCCACAGAATGTTCAACAGCGTCCGCACAAAGGCCTCCTGACGCCAGGATAGATCGTCCAGGCGGGGCGCGTACGGCGCATGAGGCGCCGGTGCGGCGTGGCAGGCCCTGTGGCGGTCCGGCGGGCGGGCTTCAGAAGTGGCCGTCGAGGTCGGCGAGGAGGAGGCGCTTGGGCTTCGCGCCCACGATCTGCCGGACCACCTCACCGTCCCGGTAGAGGTTGAGCGTGGGGAACCCCATGACGCCGTACCGCGCCACGGTCTCCGGGTGGTCGTCGCCGTTGAGCTTCCCGACGGTCAGCCGGTCGCCGTGCTCGGCCTCGATCTGCTCAAGGATCGGCGCGATCATCTTGCAGGGAGGGCACCAGTCCGCCCAGAATTCGACCAGTACCGGCTTGTCGGCGTTGAGGACCTGCTCGTCGAAGTTCTCGGTCGTCAGCGTGATCATTCGTCCCCTCCGGTGACAGCGCGCACCCCGGGCAGGCCCGCGCGAGTTGACCGGCCACGTCGGCGCGATGGCGGATCAGGGTGCGTATCTCGGCGTCGATCTCGGCGAGCTTGCGCTGGTAGACCGCGACCGATTCCGGGCATGCGGCGCCGTCCTCGTGTCCCGCGCGCAGGCAGTCGACGAACGGACGGGCGTCCTCAAGCGTGAACCCGGTCGCCAGCAGAGAACGGATCTGCGTGACGAGCCGCAGGTCGGACTCCTCGTACTGCCGGTACCCGTTGGCCGCGCGCCGCGCCGGCAGGAGACCCTGCTCCTCGTAGTAGCGCAGCGTGCGGGTACTCACCCCTGCCCGTGCGGCCAGTTCGCCGATCCGCATCCGGCTCCTCCTCGCTCCGTGGCCGCTTGCGACGCTATCCCTTGACACCGGCGTGAAGGTCAAGCCCGCGCTGGGGGCGCTACTCCGCCGGCTGCGGGGTGGCGGTGCCGAAGGGATTGTCGATGGCGTAGCGCCAGCGGCCGTCCGCGCCGCGGCGGGCGACGTCGGTGGCCGTGCCCTCGATCTGTACGAACCGGCCGTCGCGGTCGTTGCCGGCGATGACCCAGTCGACGATCAGGAGTGCGAGGTCCCCGGTGGTGTAGCAGTGCCGCGGGTTGACCGTGATCGGCACGCCGAGGCCCATGAGGTGGTCGTTGGCGGCGTGCGCGTCCGGGCCGGTGAGCGGTGCGTCCGGTTCGAGGACGAGCACCGCGCCCTCCTCGTACACCTCCGCCAGCGCGTCCGGGTCGCCGCTGTTGAAGCGTTCGGCGAAGACGAAGGGGACTTCCTGAGGGCGATCTGGCAGTGGGTGCATCGTTCGTCCTTTCCCGTAGCCGGGCTTGCGAGTGGGCAATGGCAAGCTTGGCAACGCTAGGGGCGCGCTAGTGGCTCGCCAAATGGGTGACGAGTTGGGCGGCGGGGGTTTCCGTGGCCGATCGGTAGGACTCGCCTGCCCACAGGTTGACGCCCTCCGGGTCGCCCTGGGCCGCAGCCGCCTTGCGTAGCGGCGCGGTGACGTAGTGGACGTCCGGGTAAGCGGCCGGTGCATGCGCCGAGTGCTCGGTGAGGAAGCGGTTGACCAGGCCGCGGGCGGGCCGACCGCTGAACGCCCTGGTCATCGCGGTCGAGGTGAAGCGGGGGTCCGCCAGAGCCGCCTTGTGGACGGGGCTCGCGCCGCTCTCGGGGCAGCGGACGAAGGCCGTCCCGATCTGGGCGGCGACGGCGCCCAGGCCCAGGACCTCGGCGACGTCGGACGCGGTGGCCAGGCCGCCGGCGGCGATCAAGGGTTGCGCGGTGGCGGCGCGGACGTCCTGGAGCAGGCGCCGCAGCGGCACGGGTTCTCCGGACGTGTTGGTGAACGAGCCGCGGTGACCGCCGGCCTCGGACCCCTGCACGCAGAGCGCGTCGGCGGCGGATGCCCGGCGGGCCTCGCCGGCGGTGGTCACGGTGACGATCACGACGGTGCCGCGCTCCTGGAAGGCATGGATGACGTCCTGGCCGGGGCAGCCGAAGGTGAAGCTGACGAAGGGCGGCGGGTCGGCCAGGAGATCGGCGACCTTGGCCTCGTAGGCGTCGTCGCGGGCGTCGTCGCGGGCGGGTGGCACGCCCGGGGGGACGCCGAGGCGTTCGGTTTCGGGGGCCAGGAGGTCGCGGTAGGCGGCGACGGCGGCCGGGTCGATGTCGTCCAGCGACGGCATGAAGAGGTTCATCCCGAACGGGCGGGACGTCAGCCGCCGCGTCGCGGTGATGTCCGCGCGCATGGCGCCGGCGGTCTTGTAGCCGGCGGCGAGGAAGCCGAGGCCGCCCGCGTCCGACACGGCGGCGGCCAGCTCCGGCGTCGAGGGCCCGCCCGCCATCGGCGCCTGCACGACCGGCAGCTCCGGCCACACGGCGCTCATCTCCTGAGAGCTACGGTCGGCTCCGTCATGATCGGCACGATAATCCATTGACATCCTCCCCCTCTTAAAGGAGGGGGATTCCAACCCACTTGGGTTGAGGTTCACGGACACTCGCACCCTAGTGGGTGGTTGTCCCTCCGGCACCGGCTGTTCGCCGGGGGCGCGGGATGTCCGCGTCCTGTCCTGCCGCGATGTTGTTTGCTGCGTTGGCGTCTGCGTTGCAGGTGAAGCCGCAGTTGGTGCAGACGAACTCGGCTTGGCTCTTGCGCGAGTTCTTGTCGATCCATCCGCAGGGGCTGCATCGCAGGCTGGTATAAGGGGCGGGTACGTCTTCGACCCGCCCTGGGGCTTTGTGCTCGGTGCGCTGGCGCAGCAGGCCCCAGCCCTGGGCGAGGATGGCCCGGTTGAGCCCGGCCTTGGCCGCCCTGCTGTTCTTGAGGTACTGGCCGGGCAGGTCGGGGTCGGGCTTGGGCTTGGCCTTCGCGGTCATGTTCCTGATCCGCAGCTTCTCGAAGCGGATCAGGTCGTAGGTGCGGGCGAGCATGGTCGAGGTCTTCTCGCACCAGTCCTTGCGCCGGTTGGCCTCACGGGCCTTGAGCTTGGCGACCTTCGCGTACTCGGCCGTCTTGGCCGGGCTGTTCCGGGGGGCGCGGGCGGCGCGCCGCTGGTGCTTGCGGATCTGCGCCCGCTCGCGGGTGGTGGCCTGCGGGCAGTTCAGTTTCCGGCCGTCGGAGATGGCGGCGGTGATGGTTACGCCCCGGTCGATACCGATGACCTCGCCTGTGCCGGGGGCGGGTGTCGGGTCGGGGATGACTGCGAACGCGGCATGCCACTGGCCGTTCTTGAACGTGATCCGGAAGGTCTTCGCGTCGGGCAGGGCCGCGCCCTTGCCCTTGGCGCTGAGGCGGAAGCGGACCCAGCCGCAGCCGGGCACCCTCACTTGTGCCCACCGCTTGTTGAGCTTCTGCACGGTGGCCTTGCGGCCCATTACCTGCTTTCCCGTCTTGACGTTCACCCTCGGCGAGCCGTCGTCACTGAACTCGGGTACACGGTCGTCGCCGATGATTCGGAAGCCCTCGTGCCGGTGCCTCTTGCGCCAGGTCGGCTCACCGAACCCGGAGGTGAACTTCGCGTTCTTGGCCTGGGCGAAGTCCTTGAGGGCCTGGACCTGGACGGTCTGGTTCCCGGCGCCCAGCCACTCGTGCTCGCGCCGCGCTTCGGTGAGCTGACGGCATTGCTCGGCGAATCCGGGAGCCGCCTTATGGCCCTTGCGCCAGTGCGAGTGTTGCTCGACGGCGAGGTTCCACACGTACCGGGCGTGCGCGCAGTGCAGGAGCATCTGCTCCTCCTGCTCGCGTGTCGGGTACATCCGGAACCTGGCCACGGGCCCATCATAGTCCCAGTATGGCCCCAGTGCCACAATGGGGCCATGACAAAGCAACTGAACCTCCGCCTCCCCGACGACGTACACGCACAGGCCGTCGCTGCCGCAGCAGCCGACGACCGCTCCCTGAACTCCTGGCTCATCGCCGTCGTCCGCCGCGCCGCCGCCGAGACGCCGGATCGCCCTGGCGGCGATCCGGCTACCCTTGCCCCGCTACGCGGGACCGGGCATTCACCCCGGCCCTGAAGGGCCGGGCACCCTGCCCGAAGGCCCACTCAACGGAAAGGGGAGGGCATGCGGGTGTTGCTGCACTACGACATGGATCATGAGGAGTCCGGCCTGGACATCGTGAGCTGTTCGGAGCAGGACGACGAACGGTTCGCGGAGCTGCTGCCGGACACCGAGGTCCTCTGGCATGTGCTGCGGCCCGTCACCGCCGAAGACATGGACCGGGCACCGAAGCTGAGGCTGATCCAGAAGCTCGGCACTGGCGTGAACACGATCGATCTGGACGCCGCCGGAGAGCGCGGGATCGCGGTGGCGAACATGCCCGGCCAGAACGCGCAGGCCGTCGCGGAGACGAGCCTGCTGCTGATGCTGGCGGCGTTGCGGAGGGTCGTCCCGTTCGACGCGCGGACGCGGCGCGGCGCGGGCTGGCCCGCCGACCGCTCGCTGGTCGGCGGGGAGCTGGCGGGACGGACGGTCGGGCTCCTCGGCGGCGGCCAGATCGCGGGGCTGCTGCGCGGGATGCTGGAGGCGATCGGCGCGACCGTCCGCTACACGTCCCGGACCCCGCGGCCCGGCGACCCCGCCTGGCGGGAGCTGGACGAGCTGATGCGGGAGAGCGACATCGTGTCGGTGCACGTCCCGCTGACGGACGAGACCCACCACCTGCTGGACACCGAGCGGCTCGCGCTGCTGCCGGAGGGCGCGGTCGTGGTGAACACGGCGCGCGGCGCGGTCATCGACGAGTCGGCGCTGGTGGCGGCGCTGGAGTCGGGACGTCTGGGCGGCGCGGGACTGGACGTCTTCGAGAAGGAGCCGGTGGACGCGGGCAACCCGCTGCTCGCCCTCGACGGCGTCGTCGTGATGCCGCACGTGGCGTGGCTGACCGGCGAGACCTGGGACCGGTACTTCGCGGTCGCGGCGGAGAACTGCCGCCGCCTGATGCGCGGCGACGGCCTCCTCCACCGTGTCGTCTAAGGTCGCGTCGTTCAGGGAATGAGCACCGGTTTGACGACCTTGCCGGACTGGGTGTCCGCCTCCGCTTGGTTGATCTGGTCGAGCGGGTAGGACGTGATGAGCCGGTCGAACGGGAACCGGCCCTGCCGCCACAGCTCGATCATCTTCGGGATGAAGGTCTGCGGGACGGCGTCGCCCTCGATGATGCCCTTGACCGTCCGGCCCATGAGCAGGAGGTTCGCGTCGAGCGTGTACTCGGCGGCGCCGACGCCGACGAGGCCGCAGACGCCGGTGGTGCGCAGCGACGCGACGGCCGTCGCGACGACCTCGGGGACGGCGGTGGTGTCGAACGAGTACTGGACGCCCTCGCCGCCGGAGATCCCCCGGATCTGGCCGGCGATGTCGTCGTCGGTGCCGTTCAGCACGTGGGTGGCGCCGAGTTCGCGGGCCAGGTCGAGCCGCGACTCGTGCAGGTCGACGGCGATGATCGTGGTCGCGCCCGCGACGCGGGCGGCCATCACGGCGGACAGGCCGACCGCGCCCGCGCCGAAGATCGCGATGCTGTCGCCGGCGCCGACGCCGAGCGAGATCAGCACGGACGCGGCACCGGTCTGGACGCCGCAGCCGAGCGGCCCGAGCTGCTCGATCGGGACGTCCCGGCTCACCGGGACGACGTTCTGGACGGTCCCCAGCGCGTGACTGGCGAACGACGACTGCCCGAACCAGCGGGTGTGGACGGCTTCGCCGTCGCCGGACGTGGCGCGCGGCGTCCCGTCCAGCGGCACGGCGAGCATGTTGAGCGCCATCATCTGCGGGCAGGCGCCGGGGACCGCGGCGCGGCAGTTCTCGCAGACGCCGCACGAGTCGAACGACATGACCACGTGGTCGCCCTCGGTGACGCCGGTGACGCCGGGCCCCACGGCCTCGACCACGCCGGAACCCTCGTGGCCGAGGACGACCGGCTTGGCGACCAGGTCGCCCGGGATGCGTCCGAGCAGATCGGTGTGGCACATCCCGGCGCCCGCGACCCGCACCAGGACCTCGCCGGGGCCGGGGTCCGCCAGGTCGAGCGACTCGATCGTGTAGGGCGCGTCTGCGGCGCGCAGCACCGCGGCGTTGATCTGCACCAAGGGTTCCTCAATCCAGTTGATCCGGTTGGTCCCGGGAGGCCGGTCGTTCAGCCGAGCCGGTGGGTTCGGGGTGCCCGGTCAGTCCACGGAGTAGCGGATCGGCAGGCGCTTGAGGCCGCCGACGAACGTGGTGGCGGTGTTCACCGGCGGCCCGGCGAGCTCGACCGAGCCGAGCCGGGGCAGCAGTTCCTCGAAGAACGCGCGGACCTCGAGGCGGGCCAGTGCCGCGCCCAGGCAGTAGTGGACGCCGAAGCCGAACGCCAGGTGCTTGTTCGGGTCGCGTCCCACGTCGAAGCCGAACGGGTCGTCGAAGACGTCCTCGTCGCGGTTCGCCGACGGGTAGGACAGCAGCACCGCGTCGCCTTCGCGGATCGTGGCGCCGCGCAGCTCGTAGTCCTCGGTGGCGGTGCGCATGAACTCCTTGACGGGCGTGACCCAGCGGATCATCTCGTCCACGGCGAACGGCATCAGCTCCGGCTTCTCGCGGAGCCGGTCGAGCTGGCCGGGGTGCTCGATGAGGGCGCGCAGGCCGCCGGAGATCGTCGCGCTGGTCGTGTCGTGCCCGGCGGTCGCGATGATGACGTAGTACGAGGCCGTGTCGAAATCGTTCAGCGGCTCGCCATCCCCACCCGTTACGCCACCCGAACCCACCTTTGCATTCGCGATCGCGGACGCGAGGTCGTCCGTGGGGTTCTTGCGGCGCGCCTCCGTCAGCTCCTGGAAGTAGGCGAAGAAGTCGAGCAGGGTCTGAAGCTTGTCCTCGGCGGTCGCGCCGCGCTGGAACTCGTCGTCGTCGCCGCCGAACAGCTCCTGCGTGAGCTTCAGCATGCGGTCGAAGTCGCTCTCGGGGAGGCCGAGCAGCGAGAGGATCACATAGAGGGGGAAGTGGACGGCGACCTCCTGCGCGAAGTCGCATTCGCCGCCGAGATCGGCCATCCGGTCGACGTAGCGTCGCGCCAGCTCCTTCACGCGCGGTTCGAGGGCCCGCATCGCGCGCGGCCGGAACCAGTCGGCGCCGATCGCCCGGATGACCCGGTGGTCGGGGTCGTCCATGTGGATCAGCGTGCGCAGCGCGATGCCCTGCTCGGCCCGCTGCCGGTTCATCTCGTCGAACTCCGCGGTCCCGAGCAGCGGACGCGGGGCGTTGAGGAACAGCTGGTGGTTGCGCTCGACTTCCAGGACGTCCTCGTGCTTCGTGATCGCCCAGAAGGGGTTGTAGCCGGGAGCGTCGACGTGGTGGACCGGCGATTCGCGGCGCAGCAGGGCGAGCGAATCGTGCAGGAGCCGGTCGTCGGCGTAGGCCTTCGGGTCGGCGAGGGCAAGGCCCGCCTCGTTCACGGTCAGCGACATCGCTGGGGCTCCTCCGTCACGCTTCGGTCACGCCATCGTCATGCTTCTCTGGCAACGGGGTACGCGATTCTGGCAACGGGGCACGCGCTCTGGGCGACGAGCCGCCACCCAGGAACCTACGGGACCGAATCTTGTTCGGTCAACGACCGTGAAAGAGGCCCGCGGACGAGGCCGGCTACCCGGCGACGAACGCGCCGTCGACCAGGTCTTTGAAGCGTTCGAGGTCCTCCGCCGGGCGGTCGATTCCGCGCAGGGGGCCGGTATCGGCGAGACGGCTCCGGGCGTAGATGCGCGCGACGAGCGCCTTGCGGTCGGCGCCCGAGTCGGCGCGTTCCCACCCGGCCTGCTCCAGCAGCAGGGCCGCCGCGTACACGTCGGCCATGTACTGGGCCAGCGGGTAGAGCCTCGCCTCGGCGACGGTCCGGTCCAGCCCGCGCCACGTCTCGATGGCCTGCCGGAGGTGCCCGATGCGCTCGCTCACCAGGCCGGCCGTGGCGTCGTCGCCCTCGGGGGCCTGCCGGACGGCCTCGGTGAGCCGGTCGAGGAACGGCTCGTGCGCGTCCTGCCGCTCGATGGCGCGGCGCACGTCCAGGCACAGGATGTTGTCGCCGCCCTCCCAGATCGGGTTGACCTGCGCGTCCCGGAGGATCCGCGCGACCGGCCACTGCTCGATGTAGCCGTTCCCGCCGTGGATCTCGATGGCGTCGCTCGCGGCCGTCACGCCCAGCCGCGCCGCCCTCAGCTTGATCAGTGCCGCGCCGATGCGCAGCCGCGGACGTCCCAGGTACCCGTCGAACACGAGCGCCTGGGCGGCCTCGGTCTCCACGATCAGTTCGGCGAGCTTCCTGCGCATCAGCGGATGCTCGGCCAGCGGGGCACCGAACGCCTCGCGCGCCGTCGCGTAGCGGAGCGACTCGACCAGGGCGCGCCGCGCGCATCCGAGGCCCATCATCGAGATGCCGAGGCGGGCGCCGTTCGTCAGCTCCATCATCCTGGCGAGGCCCTTGCCGTCGCCGCCCTGCCCGGCGCTCGACGTAGGGGCCAGCAGGAACGCCTCCGCGTCGGTGAACTCGATCTCCGCCGACGCCACGGACCGGGTGCCGAGCTTGTCCTTGAGCCGCCGGATCCCGACTCCGTTGCGCGTCCCGTCCCGCCGCTCCTTGAGGACGAGGAACGGCGCGATCCCCCGCACCCCGTCAGCGGCGCCCTCGGACTTGGCCAGCACCACGAACGCCGAACCGTTCGCATTGGACGCGAACCACTTGAACCCGTTGAGCCGCCAAGCGTCCCCGTCCCTGGACGCGGTCGACTCCAGCGCGCCCAGATCAGACCCGCCCGAACGCTCGGTGAGCAGCTGGGCGGCCTCACCGGACATCTCCCCCGCCGCGAACAGCTCCCGCACCCGCGCCTTCACGTCCTCGGGCGCGAACATCTCCGTCAGGCCCACGACCATGTCGCCGCCGGTGCCGAGCGCGCACGCCATGCCGATGTCGGCCTGATCCAGCAGGTAACTCCAGGCCACACCCATCGGGGCCGGGTCGACGCCGTTCCGCTTCGCCTCCGCGACGAAGTCGGGCCGTGTGAAGGACGTCGCCACGATGTCGTTCCTCGCCGCCTCGAACGACGGCGGCATGACGACCTCGCTGACGTCGCGTCCCCACCGGTCGTACTTCTCCAGCCGCGGCGGGTTCCGGTCGGTCTCCTCGGCCCGCTGCGCGACCGGGCCGCCCATCAGCGCGCCCATCTCCCGCAGCCTCGGCTCGGCCCAGCCGAACCCGTCCCCGAGGTGCCGGCGCATCAGGAACCCCAGCGTGGGGTCGCAGTCGTACCAGTTCAGGCCCGCGGCCCCCTGGTAGCGCTCGGTCGCGTACCGGCGGGCCTTGTCCGCGCCGCCGAACGGGAGCCGGTCGAACGGCTCGGTCAGATAGGACGCCATACCTGGGACATTACACTTCTCCTTCACATGATGGAAGACTGTAATCCAACCTCGGCACCCCTCCCGAACCCCGGTAAAGTCACAGCAGACATGGATGCGGCACACACGGACACGGACACGGGCGCGGCCGGCATGGGCGATCTCGAGATCCGCCCGCTCACGGCCCGTTCGGTGGTCCTGAGCACGTTGCTGGGCGTCCATCCGCCCCGGCTCCCGGCCCGCTACCTCGTCCGCGTCGGCGACCTGTTCGGCATCGCCGAGGGGACGATCCGCGTCGCGCTCTCCCGCATGGTCGCCGCGGGGGACCTCGTCCAGTCCGGCGGCACGTACTCCCTCACCGAACGCCTCCTCGAACGCCAGGCCCGCCAGGACGAGAGCCGCCTCCCCCCGGCCCAGCCCTGGGACGGCACGTGGGAGATCGCCGTCATCACCGCCGAACGCCGTCCCGCCGCCGACCGCGCCGCCCTCCGCCACGCCATGTCCGCGCTCCGCCTGGCCGAACTCCGCGAGGGCACCTGGCTGCGCCCCGCCAACCTGACCCGCCCC
>NZ_SMKK01000132.1 GCF_004348425.1 Actinomadura sp. 7K507 | reverse complement strand
CGTACACGCCGGACGGGCCCGGGACGTTGCGGCTCCGGCTGGTCGGGGACGTCGTCGAGGCCACTGCGTGGGGTCCTGGGGCCGAGTGGCTGCTGGACGGGGTGCCCGAGCTGCTGGGGTCGGACGATGTGCCCGAGGATTTCGAGGCGCGGCATGACGTCGTCCGGGAGCAGGTGGTCCGGCGGGCGGGGCTGCGGATCGGGAAGTCGCGGCGGGTGTTCGAGGCGCTGGTGCCTGCGGTTATGGAGCAGAAGGTCCTGGGGATCGAGGCTTTTCGGGCCTGGAGGTATCTGCTGCGGAAGTTCGGGGAGCCCGCGCCGGGGGCGCCGCATATGCGGGTGCCGCCGCCGCCCGGGGTTTGGGCGCGGATTCCGTCGTGGGAGTGGCATCGGGCCGGGCTTGAGGCCGTGCGGGCTCGGACGATCATCGGGGCGGCGCGGGTCGCGGGGCGGCTGGAGGAGGACGCGGGGGAGGCCCGGCTGCGGTCGCTGCCCGGTATCGGCATCTGGACGGCCGCCGAGATCCGGCAGCGGGCTGTCGGTGACCCCGACGCAGTGTCCGTCGGGGACTACAACCTGCCCGGTCTGGTGGGGTGGGCGCTGGTGGGGCGCAAGGTCGATGACGCCGGGATGTTGGAGCTGCTTGAGCCCTACGCCGGTCACCGGTACCGGGTCACCCGGCTGCTGGAATCGTCCGGGAGGCGCCCGCCGAGGCGCGGCCCCCGGCTGCCCGTCCGGGACTACCGGTCTTTCTGATCACGCCTCCCAGGACTTGAGCGCCTTGTCG
This sequence comes from Actinomadura sp. 7K507, assembly GCF_004348425.1. Classification (GTDB taxonomy): domain Bacteria; phylum Actinomycetota; class Actinomycetes; order Streptosporangiales; family Streptosporangiaceae; genus Spirillospora. The sequence continues at coordinate 24,892 of NZ_SMKK01000132.1, read as the reverse complement.
ATCTCCTTGCGCGTCGGGACGCGCAGGGACGGCGGTGCCGTTTCCGGGAGGTCGTGCTCGTCGGCGTAGGCGGGGGTCAAGGTCCCGTCTGGGGCGCGGAAACCGGCCCGCTGGAGGGTGTCGCGGGCGGATCCCGTCCCTAGCGCGGCTTTGAACGCATCCGCTGCGTCCTGCCGGTTCTGGTTCTTCGTGGTGACGACGTAGGGGTGGTCCAGCGTCAGCGTGCCTTCGTCCGGCATGAAGCCGACGATGGGGTTGGGACGGTGGGTGTCGTTGTAGGCGACGACTGCTTGCTCGGTGGTGACCGCCAGGGGGCGTGCGGATCGCTCGGCGCCGGTGAGGTCGGCTAGGACCGCCGTCGACGCACCGGAGGTGGCGTCCGGTCTCCCCGGCGCGTTGTCGCGGAGCGCCTCGGCCACGTCGTCCGCGTCGTCGGCGTCGTCCGTTTGGCCTTCGGTGACCTGGTCGATGGCGATCATGGCGATCGTCCCGCTCATGCCGGTGCGGGGGTCGGGCACGGCGCGGGCCAGGCCGAAGCCGCCCGCCTCGTCCTTCCGCAGCAGTTCCCAGCCGATGGTGAGGTCGGCGTCGCGGAACTCGGCCTCCACCGGGTGGGTGGTGGCGAGCACCACCGGCGTCGTCGCCACGGGGGACCCCGCCGGCGGGACGGACGTGTCACCAGCATCACGGGCGAGTTCCAGCCACAGCGACGATTCCGGCACCCACGCGTCGGCCTTGGCTCGCAGGGCGGCGTCCCCCATGAAGCCGGTGGGTGAGATCGCGGTGACGTGCGCGTCGACGCAGCGTCCACCGACTCGGTGCTCCTCCACGTTGAAGCGGTCAGCCACGTCGCTCAGCGCGGGCGCGATCTCCGGTTGGGCCGCGATGGTGATCCGGAGCGTGGAGCCGCCGCACGAGGTGGTCCCTGGGAGGAGGCCAAGCGCCCATGCTCCGCTGCCCACGCCGGTCAGGAGCAATGCCGCCGCGGCCCAGGCGGCCGGCCGCCTCCACAGGTTCACCCGTCAGTAATACAGCCGAATGTCACGTCCCGACCAGCGGCAGATTGAGTTTTCCTCCGTTGCCGAAGTGGCCTATGCCGTCGGTGCGGCGCGACGCCTCGAGGCGTTCTGCGGGGACTTCGCCGTAGAGGGTGGTGCGCTGCTTGGCGGGACGGCCCGCGCGAGCCGCTATCTCTTCCAGTTCGCTGATCGGCTTGAAGGAGCCGTTCTCCGACCCGGCCATGCGGCTGATGGTCTCTTCCATGAGCGTGCCGCCGAGGTCGTTCACGCCGCCTTGCAAGACGCGCGTGCAGAGTTCGTCTCCCAGTTTCACCCAGGACGTCTGGATGTTGTGGATCGCGCCGTGCAGCAGGATCCGCGCCAAAGCGTGGACGGCGATGTTCTCCCGGACGGTCGGTCCCGGACGTGCCAGCCCGGCGAGATAGATGGGCGAGTTGTGGTGCACGAAGGGCAGCAGAACGAATTCGCTGAACCCGCCTGTCCGTTCCTGGATGGAGCGGAGCAGTTTGATGTGTGCGACCCAATGCGAGGGTGTGTCCACGTGCCCGTACATCATCGTCGACGTCGTCGGCAGCCCGATCTCGTGCGCGTTGGTGACGACCTCGACCCACTGGTCTGTGGGCAGCTTGCCCTTGGTCAGCACCCAGCGGACGTCGTCGTCCAGGATCTCGGCGGCGGTGCCCGGCAGCGAGTCGACACCGGCCTCCTTCGCGCCCTGCAGCCATTCCCGGATCGACATGTCCGTGCGGGACGCGCCGTTCACGACCTCCATCGGGCTGTAGGAGTGCAGGTGGATGCCGGGCGCGCGGCGCTTCACCTCCCGGGCGAGGTCGAAGTAGGCGGTGCCGGGCATGTCGGGGTGGATGCCGCCCTGCATGCAGACTTCGGTGGCGCCCGCAGCCCACGCCTCGTCCACCCGGTCCCCGACCTGCTGGAGGGAGAGCGTGTAGGCGTCGGCGTCCGTGCGGCGCTGCGCGAACGCGCAGAACCGGCAGCCGGTGTAGCAGACGTTCGTGAAGTTGATGTTCCGGGTGACGACGTAGGTGACGTCGTCGCCGGACACGTCGCGGCGCAGGTCGTCGGCGAGCTTGGCGAGCGCGTCCAGTTCCGGGCCTTCGGCGTGCAGGAGGGCCAGGGCTTCATCGTCCGACAGGCCCGCGGGGTTCTGTTCCGCGCGCGCGAGAGCGGTCTTGACGTCGGCGTCGAAGCGCTGGGGGGCGGCCATGCGGTCGCGGAGCGCGTCCCAGTCGCCGTACACCTCGTCGAAGTCGTCCCGCCGGTCGCTGGTGCGGCCGGTCGTGTCGATCTCGGTGTGCAGGTCGGTCCGCCCGGACGCCTCGAACCCGCCGTCGGGCTCCTGCCAGGGGCGTCCCTCAAGGACGGCGTCCTCCCGCGCCAGGCCGGTCGCCGGGTCGGCCAGCGCCGCCACGTGGCCCATGACCCGCGGGTCCAGCCACGGCTCGCCGCGCCGCACGTACTCGGGGTAGATCGTCAGCCGTTCGCGCAGCTCGAAACCCGCGGCCGCCGTCAGCTGCGACAGCTCGTCGATCTGCGGCCACGGCCGCTCCGGGTTCACGTGGTCCGGCGTCAGCGGCGACACGCCGCCCCAGTCGTCGATGCCGGCGCGCAGCATCAACGCGTACTGGTCGGCGACCAGGTTCGGCGGCGCCTGGACGCGGGCCTTCGGGCCGAGGACGAGCCGCGTCACCGCGATCGTCGCGGCCAGCTCGTCCAGCTCGGCGTCGGGGGTGTCGCGCATCTTGGTGTCGGGCTTCGCGCGGAAGTTCTGGACGATGACCTCCTGGATCGCCCCGTACTCGCGCATCGTCCGCCGGATCTCGAAGATCGCGTCCGCGCGCTCCTCGATCGTCTCGCCGATACCGATCAGGATGCCGGTCGTGAACGGCACGTTCGTCCGCCCGGCGTCCTCAAGGACCCGCAGCCGGACGGCGGGGTCCTTGTCCGGCGACCCGAAGTGCGGGCCGCCGCGCTCGCTGAACAGCCGCGTCGCGGTGGTCTCCAGCATCATGCCCATGGATGGCGCGACCGGCTTGAGCCGCTGGAAGTCGCGCCAGGTCAGGACGCCTGGGTTCAGGTGCGGCAGGAGCCCGGTCTCCTCCAGCACCCGGATCGCCATCGCCCGGACGTAGGAGAGCGTGTCGTCGTAGCCGTGCGCGTCCAGCCATTCGCGGGCCTGTTTCCACCTGTCCTCGGGACGGTCCCCGAGCGTGAACAGGGCCTCCTTGCAGCCCATCTCCGCGCCCTGCCGCGCGATCTCCAGGACCTCGTCGGGGCTCAGGTAGGGCGCGTCCAGCTTGTGCGGGACGGTCGCGAACGTGCAGTACCCGCAGCGGTCCCGGCACAGCCGCGTCAGCGGGATGAAGACCTTGCGGCTGTAGGTGATGACGCCCGGACGGCCCGCGGCGTCCAGGCCGGCGTCCCGGGTGCGGGCGGCGTAGGCGAGCAGATCGTCGAGCTGCGCCCCGCGGGCCTGCAGCAGTGTGGTGGCCTCGGATGGATCGAGTGTCTTGCCGTCACGCGCGCGGGCCAGTGCCCGGCGAAGCGCGGAGCTCGTGGCGTCCATGCGCGCACTCTATGCCAATCGTCATAATCTGTGCCGCGCCGGGGGTCCCCGAAATGACCCGTTTGTGTGCTAGCCCCGCCCGCCCGCGATCTATTCCCGCCACCTGCGCTCTATTCCCGCTTCACCGGACCTCGATGAACGCCTCCGCGCCGCGCGGCGGACGCTCGCGCGGCGGCGCGGCCGGGTGCCCGACGCCGACGGCGCCCATCGGGTCCCAGTCACCGGGCAGGCCCAGCGTCTCGCGGACGACGTCGCGGCAGAACATCGTGCTCGACACCCAGCACGACCCGAGACCCTCCACGGCCAGCGCGACCAGCAGGTTCTCCACGCCCGCGCCGGCGGCCACGACGAACATCTCGCGCTCGGCACGGGACCGGCGCTCGTCCGGATAGTCGTGCGAGCCGTCCATGACCAGGCACGGGACGACCAGGTACGGCGCCCGCCGCAGCACATCGCCGCGCCGCAGCCGCTTGGTGACCGACTCCTCCGAGAAGCCGTCGCGGCGCAGGTCGGCCTCCCAGGCGTCGCGCATCGCGTCCAGCAGCCGCGTCCGGGACTCCGCCGACTCCACCAGCACGAACCGCCACGGCGTGGTGTGGTGCGGCGCCGGCGCGGTGATCGCGGCGGCGACCGCGCGGCGCACCGCCGCCGGGTCGACCGGGTCGGCGGTGAACTCGCGGATCGTGCGCCGCGCCTGCAGCACCTCGGACGGCCCGTACCGGAACATGTCCTCGTCCGGCGGGCGGACCAGCACCCGCGCGCCCGGCCCGTCGTCCGGCGTGACCAGGCCGGACAGGCCGCGCACGACCGCGACGGGCACCCCGTCCAGCTTGCCCTTGACCAGCTCCCCGGCGGACGCGATCTCGTCGGCGACCGCGGTGATCGTCGCTTCGAGCGGGTTGCCGTAGGTGTCGCTCCGGCCGCGCAGGTCGCTGATCGGCTCCAGGCCCGCGACGCCGATCGCCGCGTCCGTCAGCCCGTTGCGCCACGGCCGCCCGAACGTGTCGGACACGATGACGGCGACGTCCACCCCGGTGCGTTCGCGCAGGCCCGCGCGGATCCGCCGGGCCGAGGCGTCCGGGTCCTCCGGCAGCAGCAGCACCGTGCCGGGCTTCGTGTTGGACGCGTCCACCCCGGCCGCCGCCAGGACGAGCCCCTGCCGCGTCTCCACGATCCGGGTCTCGCCGCGGGCGTGCGTCCGCCGCGCCACCACCCGCACGGTCTCCGCGTCGATCGCCTTCTCCCGGTCGCCGGCGACCAGGACCCGCCCCTCCGCCTTGCTGATGATCTTGGACGTGACGACGAGCACATCGCCGTCCTGCACCGCCCCCGCCGGGATCAGCGCCGCGATGTCGTCGCCCTCGGCGACCTCCGGCAACCCCGCGACCCCGAAAATCTCCAGGCGGCTCGCCCTGTCCTCCACCACCGGGCCCTCGCTCACCGGGCCTTCGCTCACTGGGCCCTCCACCACCGGGTCCTCCATCACTGGGCCCTCCACCACCGGGTCCTCCATCACTGGGCCTCCTCCGCCTGCTTCAGCTCCAGCGCGAGGTCGAGGGCCGCGCGGGCGATGGCGGCGGTGGCCTGCTCGTCGCTCATCAGCAGCGGCCGCGAACGTACGTCGATGCCCTCCACCCGGACGTCCGCGTCCGCCTCGTCGACGAGCCAGCCGTCCAGCAGCCCGAGCCCGTACAGCTCCGCGACCGCCCGCGCCGAGGTCTCCCTGCCGATCGCGGTCAGGCACGCGTCCGCCATGCCGTGCACGGGCGCCCCGCCGATGATCGGGGAGACGCCGACGACCGTCCTGCTCGCGATCGCGTCCCGGATTCCGGGGACCGCCAGGATCGTCCCGACGCTCACCACCGGGTTGGACGGCGGGAACAGCACCACGTCGGCCGCCTCGACCGCCGCGAGCACGCCCGGTGCGGGCTTGGACTCCTCGGCGCCGATCGCCGCGATCGACAGCGCCGGAACGGACGCCCGCAGCCGCACCCACCACTCCTGGAAGTGGATCGCGCGCCGCCCCTGCTCGTCCTCGATGACCACGTGCGTCTCGACCTGGTCGTCGGTCATCGGGAGGAGCCGGACACCCGGCTTCCACCGGTCGCACAGGGCCTCGGTCACCGCCGACAGCTTGTAGCCGGCCGCCAGCATCTGCGTCCGGACGATGTGGGTCGCGAAGTCGCGGTCGCCCAGCCCGAACCAGCCCGGCCCGACACCGTAGGCGGCGAGTTCGTCCTTGACGGTGAACGTCTCGTCGGTCCGGCCCCACCCCTGGTCCTCGTTGATGCCGCCGCCGAGCGTGTACATCACCGTGTCCAGATCGGGACACACCCGCAGCCCGAACAAGGAGATGTCGTCTCCGGTGTTGCCGATGACGGTGATCTCCGCTTCGGGGGCCGCCGACCGGAGCCCCCGCAGAAAACGAGCCCCGCCGACCCCACCCGCCAACACCACGATCTTCATGCCGCAAGCGTATCTACAGCACGGCGTACAAGGCCCGACGCCAAGGGCACTGCAGATGAACACACCATGCGAATCTGTGCCAAGCTTTGGGGTGTAATCGGAAGCCTCGGTCTGGAGATTTCACCGTGAACAAGGAAGCCGTCCAGCGCCTGCGCGAACCGGCCGCCTGGGTACTGCTCGCCTCGGCCGGCGTGCAGTTGCTCGCGGGCATAATCTCGCTGCTGGGCGAGAGTGGCACGTTCACCGGACGTGCCATGATCGAGACCCGCGACGGGATGTTCCTCCAGATCGGCATCGTCGGGATCCTCGTGCTCGCCGTCCTGCTGGTCGCCTGGGGCGACCGCCCCACCCCGCAGGCCCGGACGATCACCATGGGGGCGCTCGGCGTCCTCGGCGGCATCGCCCTGTTCGGCATCATCTGCTGGCTCGCCGGGATGCTCGTCGACTCCGAGGCGGCGGGCGCGCTCACGAAGCTGTCGGTGTTCCTGCTCGGGGCCGGGAAGATCGCCGTGGTGGGTGTCGGCGCCTGGTACGTCTTCACGGTGTTCCAGAGCATGCAGCCGGCGCGTCCGCAGCACGGGCAGCCGCCGCAGATGCAGCAGGGCTACCCCGACTACGGGTACCAGCAAGGCCAGCAGCCCGGCCAGCAGCAGTACGGGCAGCAGCAGGAGTACGGCGGGCAGCAGGGCTACGGCCAGCAGCAGTACCAGCAGTACCAGCAGTACGGCCAGCAGCCGGGCGCCGAGGGCCAGCAGGCCGCGCAGCCGGGTTACGAGCAGCAGCCGGGTTACGAGCAGCAGCAGTACGGGCAGCAGCCCCAGCAGCAGTACGGCCAGCAGGACTACCAGCAGTACGGCGGGCAGGGCGGCTACCAGGCGGGCCGGCAGGGCTACGAGCAGCAGGCACCGCCCCCGTCCGAGCAGGACGAGATGGGCGAGTGGACCCGCGCGTACGGCGGCTCCGGCCAGGACCCCCAGGGGACGCAGCCCGCGCCAGGTGGTGAACACCGTCCGGACGAGGGCGGCGACTGGTACCGGGACAACCGTCCCCCGCCTCCGTAGTGAGGTACCCGCGCCGACGGTGACCGGCGGATTAACTGATCTTCATCCGAAGGTCAGCCCGCCCATCCCGGCAAACCCCGCTAAGTCGCCCTGGAAAGCCATCCGGCTTGACGGGGCGGGCACTACACGCGTGTAATTTCGTCGGTGTAGTTTCAATGCCTTCCCGGGGGAAGGAACCGGAGGGAAGGCATTGACCAGGGGGTTCCACGGGCAGGGAGGTGCGCTGTGAGCGAGGTGGTCATCCCGCTGGCGCACGGCACAGACGGTGAAGAGTTGGGCTGGCAGGAGCGCGCACTGTGCGCGCAGACGGACCCGGAGGCGTTTTTTCCGGAGAAGGGCGGCTCCACTCGGGAGGCCAAGAAGGTGTGCCGGGCGTGCGAGGTGCGTACGGAGTGCCTGGAGTACGCGCTGCAGCACGATGAACGTTTCGGCATCTGGGGCGGGCTCTCCGAGCGGGAACGCCGCAAGCTGAAGCGCCAGGCCGTCTAGCGCCGTCCGGCCGCGCCAGTCGTGGCACGGGGTCTTCGACGGGGGAGGCCCGGCCGGACCGGTCGCGCACCCGGATCTCGGGGATCCAAGGCGTGCGCCGCGCGGCCACGCGTACAGTTATCAGCCGTGCCGACCCTCGGGTCGGCACGGCTGATGTCGTTTCACAGACCGTCGTTCCACAGACCGTCGTCTCACAGAGTTGTCGTCTCACAGATCGAGCGATCCTTGGCCCCCACTCTCGATCGCCATAACGTCACGGCCGTCCTCGTCGCCCACGATGGCGCACGCTGGCTCCCGGAGACGCTGAAGGCGCTGCTGACACAGGCCCGGCCGGTGCAGCGCCTCGTGACCGTGGACACCGGAAGCCTCGACCGCGGCCCCGGCGTCCTCGCCGAGGTCGTCGGCGAGGCCGCGATCCTCACGCTGCCGCGCACCACCGGCTACGGGGAGGCCGTCGCGGAGGCCCTCCGCCAGGACGCGGCGTCCGCCCCCGTCCCCGACGACGATCCAGGGAACGCGCGCACCGAATGGATCTGGCTGCTGCACGACGACTGCGCGCCCGCCCACGACGCGCTCGCCCAGCTGCTGCGGACCGCTGACACCGACCCCAACATGGCGGTGCTCGGCCCCAAGGTCCGCGACTGGGACGACCGGCGCGTTCTGCGTGAGGTGGGCACCACCGTCGACGCCGCCGGACGCCGCGAGACCGGCCTGGACCGGCGCGAGTTCGACCAGGGCCAGCACGACGGCGTCCGGGACGTGCTGGCCGTCGGCAGCGCCGGCATGCTGGTCCGCCGGGACGTGTGGGAGCGGCTCGGCGGCTTCGACGTCGAGTACGGCCTCTTCCGCGAGGACCTGGACTTCTGCTGGCGGGTCCACGCGGCCGGGCACCGGGTCGTGACGGCGAGCGACGCCGTCGTCTACCACGCGGAGGCGTCCCGGCGGGGCCGCCGCGAGATCGGCATGACCGGCGAGCACCCGGCACGCCGCGACCGCCGCAACGCCGTCCTCACGCTGCTCGCCAACCAGCCCTTCCCGGCGATGCTGCGGGCGCTGGCCCGCAACGTCTGGGCGTCCCTCGTCCATGCCCTCTGCCTGGCGCTCACCAAGCGGCCGGTGGCGGCACGCGAGGAGGTCCGCGCGCTCGGCGACGTGCTGCGCGACCCCGGGCGGCTGAGGCGGGCGCGGGCGGCCCGCGCGGACGGCCGGACCCGCGCGCACCGCAGCATCCGGCGCTTCCAACCCCGCTGGGTCGTGCTGCGCCGGACGGTCGAGGCGGTCTCGGAGTATCTCGCCGCCCACGAACGCGAACGCGAGCGAGAGGACCCGGACGGGGAGAGCGACTCCGCCGAGCCGGGCCCGATCCGCCGCTTCCTCGCCCGCCCCGGCGTCATGGTCGTCCTGCTGCTGGCCGCCGTCGCGGCCGCCGCCGAGCGGTCCCTGCTCACCGCCGCCGGACGGCTCGGCGGGGGCGCTCTCGTTCCCGCCTGGGGCGGTGCTAGCGACCTGTGGGCGCAGTACCTGTCCGGCTGGCATCCGGTCGGGCTCGGCAGCGACGCCGGGAGCCCGCCGTACATCGGGGTCCTCGCCGTGCTGTCCACCGTCCTGTTCGGCAAGCCGTGGCTGGCGGTGTCGATCCTCCTGCTGGGCAGCGTGCCGCTCGCCGGCCTCACCGCCTACCACGCGTCCCGGCTGCTGGTCGCGGAGAAGCCGCGGACCGGGCGGCGCGCACGCGCGAACGGCCGCCGGGTCCCCGTGTCCGCCGTCCGGGCGTGGTTCGCCGCCGTGTACGCGCTGCTGCCCGCCGCGACCGGCGCCATCGCGGGCGGACGGCTCGGTACCGCCGTCGTGCACGTGCTGCTGCCGCTGATCGCCGTGCACGCCGCCCGCGTCTACGGTCTCCCCCGTTCCGGCTCACCCGGCACGGGCGCGGCCGCGCTGGACGCCCGGACGCGGCGCAAGCGGGCCGGACGGTCCGCGTGGACGGTCGCGCTGTTACTGGCCGTCGCGATGGCGTTCGTCCCGCTCACCTGGCTGATCGGCGTGGTCGCCGCCGCGATGGTGTGGGCGCTGTTCGACCGGCCGGGACCGCGCGGGCGCCGCAACCTCGCCATCGCGCTGGGCGTCCCGCCGCTGCTGCTGCTCCCGTGGACGGCCGGCCTCCTGCTGAACCCGTCCCGGTTCCTGACGGAGGCGGGCCTGCACCGGCGCTTCGAACCCGCCGCGGCGGGCGACCTGCTCGCCCTCAACCCGGGCGGGCCCGGCACGCCCGCGTGGTGGGCACTGGCGGGGCTCCTCGCCGTCGCGGTGTGCGCGCTGCCGGTGCGCAACGGCCGCAACTCCGTGCTCGCGGGCTGGCTGCTGGCCATCTTCGCGCTGCTCGTCGCGATCCTGACCAGCGCCGCCACCGTGACCAAGGGCGCGGACGAGGCGCCCGTCTGGCCCGGGGTCGCGCTGATCTTCGCGGCCGCCGGGGTGCTGCTCGCCGCGACCAGCGCCGTCCAGCGCGCGACCGAGGCCCTCGCGGGCGATCACCCGATCTACCGGAGCGGCGGAGCGGTCGTGGTGCTCGCAGCGCTCACCGCCCCCGTGCTGGCCGCCGGATTCTGGGTCGCCGGTGGCGCGGACGGCCCGCTCGCCAAGGTCGACCCGGACACGGTCCCCGCGTTCGTGCACGCACCCGGTGGGGCGAGGACCCTCGTCCTGAACGGAGAACCGACCGGACGCGTCTCCTACACGATCCTCCGGGACGCGCGTCCGAGGATCGGTGAATCGGAGGTCGTGGACGGCGGCCAAGCCCACGACCGCCTGGACGACATCGTGGCCGGTCTGGCGGCGGGCCGCGAGGACGACGCCGGGCCTGCACTGACCCGGATGGGCGTCCAGTACCTCCTGGTGCCGCATCCCGAGGCGGACCCCATCACCGACGTTCTCGACGCGGCGCCCGAACTGACCCGCCTCAGCCGGACGGAGACGTTCGCCGTGTGGCAGCTCCACTCGCCGTCCGCCCGCATGATGCTTCTGCAGGACTCCAAGGTCACGCCACTGCACGCAGGACGCATCGACGCCCGCATGCAGATCCCGCCGGGAACCGGCACGCGCACACTCCTCCTGGCCGAACCCGCCGACGGTGGGTGGCAAGCCACCCTGAACGGACGGGAGGTCAAAGAGCGGACCGTGGACGGCTGGGCGCAGGGCTATGACATCCCCTCCGCCGGAGGAGAGTTCCAGCTGACCAGATCCATGGCGATGCGACACACGTGGTTGGCCGTCCAGGGCGTCGCCGTCCCGCTGGTTGTCGCCCTGGCACTGCCCGGCGCCAAGGACGCCCAGGTGTTCGCAGGGGAACGCGAACGACGCCGCGGGAAGCGGAGCCGCCGCCGAGGAACCCACTCCCGCGCACGGCACGCGACCGCGCCCCCCGCACTCGCGCAAGGACCCGAACCGGGGGAGCACAGCCCGGAGGATCACAGCCCGGAGGAGCGCAGCCAGGGCGAGCACAGCCAGGGCGAGCACAGCCCGGGAGAACGCACCTCGGAGGAGCGTAGCCAGGGAGAACGCACCCCGGAGGCGCGCACCCTGGAGGAGCGCACCTCGGAGGAGCGCGGCCCGGAGGAGCGCAGCACGGGAGAACGCGGCCCGGAGGAGCGCGGCCCGGAGGAGCGCAGCACGGGAGAACGCGGCCCGGAGGAGCGCAGTCCGGAGGAGGTCTCGTGAAGAAGCCGGACCTGAACCTGAAGCTGAATCTGAAGCTGAGCCCGAACGTGGACCTGGACAAGGTTCTGCGTCTCCTCAGCCTGCGCTACGCGTCCGCCGCACTCGTGCTCGTCGCCGTCGCCGCGTTGTACGGGGCCGCGGCGTTCTCCCGTCCAGGAGAAGCCTCGGACAAGGGCCGGGAGGCGCCGGTCGCCACCGCGGTGATGGTCTGCCCCGGCCACGAGGGCGGACGGCTGGCCGTCCAGTCCCTCCCCGACCGGAAGGCCGGCGGGAGCGTCGCCATGACGCCCACCAAGGGCGGCTCCGCGCTCGGGGCCATGTCGTCGCCCGGCCAGAGCTGGGGCAAGGACACCAAGTCCGGCGACGACTCCTACACCCTCCGCGCCACCGGAGTGATGGCCGCGGGGCTGGAGGCCGAGCAGACCACCCACTGGGACGGCGGCGACGACCGCGGCCTCGCCGGCGCCCGCTGCGCCACCCCCGCCACCGACTTGTGGTTCATGGGCCCCGGACCGGCCTCCGCCGACGAACTCGACCTTCACCTGACCAACGTCGACTCGCAGCCCGCGTTCGTGGACCTCACCGCCATGTCCGGCGAAGGCCCCCTCGACACCGTCGACGGCCGCGCCACCCGCGTCGACCCCTACACGACCAAGGTCGTGAAGATCGGCGAGTCGGCCGAGGGCCTCGGCAGCGTCGTGACCAGCGCCGCCGACCTCGCCCTGCGCGTCAGCACCTCCAGCGGCCGCGTCGCGGCGTCCCTGCGCGTCCGGATCGGCGAGAAGAAGGGCCTGGAGTGGCTGCCGCGGTCGCACGCCCCCGCCTCGTCGCTACTGGTTCCCGGCGTGCCGGGCGGATCGGGTCAGCGCCGGCTGGTGGTCGCCGTCCCCGGCGAGGCCGACGCGCGGATCAGGGTGCAGGTCATCACGGCCGACGGCGCGTACGCCCCGCTGGGCCAGGACGTCCTGGACGCGCCCGCCAGGACCGTCACGTCCGTGCCCCTCGACCGTGCCCTGCTCGGCAAGAGTTCCGCCGTCCGGCTCGTGTCCGACCGCCCGGTCCTCGCGGGGTTCGCGGCCGAGCGGGGCGCCGACGTCGCCTACGGCACCGCCACCCCGCCGCTCGCCGGGTCCGGCCCCGGCATCGTGGCCGACAACCGGTTCGACTCCACCCTCGTCCTGAGCGCCCCCGCCGGCGCGGCGGCCGTCCGGGTCACGACCATGAACGCCGGCGGCAGGGGCGCCTCGCAGGAGATCAAGATTCCCGCCGGCCGCACCGTGCAGCACGAGCTGACCGCCCCCGCCAAGGGCGCCGAGGACGACGAGACCTACGGCGCCGTGATCATCCCGGAGCCGGGCTCGGCCCCCGTCCACGCCTCACGGACCCTCTCCACGGGCAAGGGCGACGAGTACCTCTTCACCGTCCTGCCGATCATCCCCGCGCCCACGACCGTCCACCTGCCCGGCACGGCCGGTTCCCAGACCGCCCTGATCCCCGGCGAGTAGGCACCTCGCCGGTCAGTCGTCGGGGGAGTCGTAGCTGGGGTCGACGGACTCGGGGGAGAGGCCGAGCAGATCGGCGACCTCTTCGACGAGAAGGTCGCGGACGAGGCGAGCGACCTCCGCCTCACCGGTGGCTCGGGCCTCGATGGGCCGGCGAAAGACGACGATCCGCACCGGCAGACCGCCGTCCCCGAGCACGGTGGCGCCGAGTGGGACGGGACCGTCGAATCCCGGCTCGACGCTCGGTACCTCCTCGACCGTGAACTGGACCTTCGCCAGCTCCCGGCCCCAGCGCAGACCCAGCCGGCGCACCTCGTCGTCCACGAGGTCGTCGAACCGTTCCGCCCGGGTGCGTGAGACCGGCGCCTGCGGGGGCGTCAGAGGACCACGAACGCCACGACCGTGCCGATCGCGACGTCGTACGCCTGCCACACGGGATCGCACGCCACCCAGACTACTCCTGCCGCCCCTGTGCCTTCCGGTGCCTCTGCCTTCCGGTGCCCGTGCCTTCCGGTGCCCGTGCCTTCCGGTGCCCGTGCCTTCCAGTGCCGTGTCTTCCAGTGCCAGGGGCATCGCCTGCCACGGGCATCGGGCGGTGTCCAGGTGCCGCACGGTGAGGGTCGGGGACCATACGGAATGTAGTTGTTGCCCCGGAAATCGCCCGGTAACGGCGACACGTGCGCCCGGGTGGTGGCGGAGCCGGTGGGAGGGAGGTACGGTCAGCCATCGTGAGCCCCGTCCGTACCTGCTCCCGCACCGCCTGCAAGGCGCCGGCAGTGTTCACGCTCACGTATGTCTACCGTGACTCGACCGCGGTACTGGGGCCCCTTGCCACGTACGCCGAGCCGCACTGCTACGACCTGTGCGCGGAGCATTCCGAGCGGCTGACCGCCCCGATGGGGTGGGAGCTGGTGCGGCTGCCGGTCGAGGAGGAGTCCGAGCCCAGCGCGGACGACCTGGAGGCCCTCGCCGACGCCGTCCGCGAGGCCGCCAAGCCCGCCGCCGGATCCGGCCAGGAGCCGGTCGGGCAGGGCACCGAGGTCGGCCGCCGCGGCCACCTGCGGGTCCTCCGCTCGGAGCCCGCCGCGACGCAGCACGGCCAGGAGTGACCACCTCCCGTCACGCCACCTTCCGCCGCACCACCTTCCGCCGCACCACCTTCCGCCGCACCACCTCCAGGCACGCCACCTCCAGGCACGCCACCTCCTGCCACGGGGAACCTGCTTGAGGGGAAATCCCTCCCGGGTGTGGTGACGTCCCGTCCGGTCGCCGCCCGCCCATCCCGGTAGGCTCGTGTCCCTGTCGCTCTTCCGGGGCGGCGTTCTGCAGGCCGGCGTCTGCAGGCGGCATTCTGCAGGCGGTGCTCTTCCGGAGCAGCGTGCTTTCCGAGCAGGGTTCTTTCTGAGCACGGTTCTTTACGGGCAGGTTCTTTCCGGGCAGCGTTCACCCGGACCGGGGTTCCTCCGGCCGGGTTCTTCTGGACAGGGAGCAGGAGTGGGCGACCTCGCCAAGATCTTCAAGGCGTACGACATCCGCGGCGTCGTGCCGGACGAGTTCGACGCCGCGACCGCCGAGGCCACCGGCGCGGCGTTCGTCCGGGTGACGGGGGCGAGCGCGGTCGTCACGGCCCACGACATGCGGGCGTCGTCGGTCCCGCTTTCGGAGGCGTTCGCGCGGGGCGCGACGTCCCAGGGCGCGGACGTGATCGAGGCGGGGCTCGGCTCCACCGACCTGCTGTACTACGCCAGCGGAAACCTCGACCTGCCCGGCGCGATGTTCACCGCGAGCCACAATCCCGCCAAGTACAACGGGATGAAGCTGTGCCGCTCCGGCGCCCGGCCGGTCGGCAGCGACTCCGGCCTCTCCGAGATCCGCGAAATGATCGAGAACGGCGTCCCCGCCTATGACGGCGAGCCCGGCACGGTCTCGCGCCGCGACGTCCTCAAGGGCTACGCCGACCACCTGAAGACGCTCGTCGACCTGTCGTCCATCCGCCCGCTCAAGGTCGTCGTGGACGCGGGCAACGGCATGGGCGGGCACACCGTCCCACCGGTGTTCGAAGGCCTGCCGATCGATCTGGTGCCGCTGTACTTCGAGCTGGACGGCACCTTCCCCAACCACGAGGCCAACCCGATCGAGCCGGAGAACCTGCGCGACCTTCAGGCCAAGGTCCGCGAGACGGGCGCCGACATCGGGCTGGCCTTCGACGGCGACGCCGACCGCTGCTTCGTGGTGGACGAGCGCGGCGAGATCGTCGCCCCGTCCGCGATCACGGCGCTGGTCGCGACGCGGGAGCTGGCCAAGCACCCGGGCTCCTCGATCGTGCACAACCTGATCACTTCGCAGGCCGTCCCGGAGATCGTCTCCGAGCACGGCGGGACGCCCGTCCGGACGCGCGTCGGGCACTCGTTCATCAAGCAGACGATGGCGGAGACGGGCGCGGTGTTCGGCGGCGAGCACTCGGCGCACTTCTACTTCCGCGACTTCTGGTTCGCCGACTCCGGCATGCTGGCGGCCCTGCACGTCCTCGCGGCGCTCGGGCAGCAGGACGGGACGTTGTCGGAGCTGCTCGGCGAGTACACCCGCTACGTCGCGTCCGGCGAGATCAACAGCGAGGTCGCCGACCAGGCGGCCGCCGCCGGGAAGGTCCGGGACACCTTCGCCGGACGGCCCGGTGTCACGATCGACGAGCTGGACGGGCTGACCGTGAGCGACGAGGCCGGCGGCTGGTGGTTCAACCTGCGGCCGTCCAACACCGAGCCGCTGCTGCGCCTCAACGCCGAGGCGGCCGACGACGCGACCATGGTGGCGATCCGCGACGAGGTCCTGGCGCTCGTGCGGGGCAAGTGACCGGGTCGGGGGAGAAATGACCGGACCGGGGAGAAGCGACCGGGCCAGGAAAGGTGACCGGGTCGTCGGAAAGCGACCGGGTCAAGGAAAGTGACCGGGTCGTCGGAAAGCGACCGGGTCGAGGAAAGTGACCGCTGAGGGAAGAGGTGACGCTGCGATGACGATGAAGCTCGACTCCTGGCTGATGGAGATTCTCGCCTGCCCCAACTGCGGTGGCGGGCTGCGTGCCGACGAAGAGGCCGCGGAGCTGGTGTGCACAGGCTCCTGCAATTACGCCTATCCCGTCCGTGACGACATCCCCGTCCTGCTCGTCGACGAGGCCAGGACCCCCGCTCCGTGACAGAAGGGCTGGACCCTTCGCGGCTGGAGGGCGCGGCCGCGGCGGAGGCGGCCGATCCCGGGGGGATGCTGCGGCAGGTCGCGTCGTCGGCGGCGCAGGTCCGGGAGGCGCAGCGGGCGGCGGCCGAGGCGGGGATCGCCGGGCTCGCCGAGGACGGCAGGCCCCGCGCGATCGTGGTCGCCGGAATGGGCGGTTCGGGCCTGTCGGGTGACGTCCTCGCCGCCGTGTGCGGGGTGGGCTGCGCGATCCCGGTGACGACGGTGCGCGGCTACCGGCTGCCCGGCTGGGTGGGCGCCGCCGATCTCGTCATCGCGGTGTCCTGCTCCGGGGAGACGGAGGAGACCCTGGAGGTCGCCGCGGAGGCGGCCCGCCGTGGATGCAGGCTGCTGTTCGTCGGCGGGACCGGCTCGTCGCTCGCGGCCATGTCCGACCGGAGCCGCGGGGTGTTCGTCCCGGTCCGCTCGGCGGGGCAGCCGCGCTCGACGCTGTGGGGCCTCACGATCCCGCTGGTCCTCGCCGCGCGCACCATGGGCCTGGCGAACGTTCCCGACGCGGTGCTGGAGTCCACGGCCGAGCGTCTGGAGGACGTCGCGCACCGGTGCCGTCCGTCCAGCGAGCCGTTCGTCAACCCCGCCAAGCGGATCGCGCTCGACCTCGCGGGCGACGTGCCGATGGTGTGGGGGTCGTCGGCGCTGGCCGGGACGGCCGCCTACCGGCTGTGCTGCCAGCTCAACGAGAACGCCAAATACCCGGGCGTCTTCGGTGAGGTGCCGGAGGCCGACCACAACCAGGTGATGGCGTTCGACGGCTTCTTCGCACGGCAGAGCGGCCCGTTCGACGCCGACGACTTCTTTCGCGACCGCGTGGACGATCCCGGGCCTGAGCACGGGCTGCACCTCGTCGTCATGCGGGACGTGGAGGAGCATCCGCAGGTGCGCAAGCGGTGCGAGGCGTCCGCCGAGATGGCCCGCGACCGCGGCGTGACGGTCACCGAAATCCGAGCCGAGGGAGAACATCCGCTGGAAAGAATCGCGACACTGATCGCGGTGGCGGACTACATCACGGTTTACTTGGCTATCGCGCTGGGCGTGGACCCCACTCCGGTGCCGGTCATCCAAGAACTCAAGGCGAGGATTTCCCAGATATGAGTGCTGAGGGCGGAACGAAGGCGATCATCGCCGCGCTGCTCGCCAACACCGGAATCGCGGTATCGAAGTTCGTCGCGTTCGTGTTCACCGGTTCGTCGTCGATGATCGCCGAGTCGGTCCACTCGGTGGCGGACGCCGGGAACCAGGCGCTGCTGCTGCTGGGCGGCAAGCGCGCCAAGCGCGGCCGGACGCAGCAGCACCAGTTCGGCTACGGGCGCGAGCGCTACTTCTACGCGTTCGTCGTCGCGGTCGTCCTGTTCACCATCGGCGCGATGTTCTCGCTGTACGAGGGCTACCACAAGATCTCCCACCCGGAGGCGATCAAGGCTCCGGAGTGGGCGTTCGGCGTGCTGACCGCCGCGATCATCATGGAGATCATCTCGTTCCGGACCGCGATCGTGGAGTCGAACCGGGTCCGCGGCGACCAGTCCTGGTGGACGTTCATCCGCCGCGCCAAGGCACCCGAGCTGCCGGTGGTGCTGCTGGAGGACCTGGGCGCCCTCGTGGGCCTGTTCTTCGCGATGTTCGGCGTCACGATGGCCGTGGTCACCGGCAACGGCGTATGGGACGGCGTCGGCACCGTCGGGATCGGCGTGCTGCTCGCCGTGATCGCGGTGATCCTGGCGGTCGAGACCAAGAGCCTGCTGATCGGCGAGGGCGCCGACCCCGAGATCGAGCGGGGGATCACCGAGGCGGTGGAGTCGGTGGAGCAGGTCGAACGCCTCGTCCACATGCGTACCCAGTACATGGGCCCGGAGGAGCTGCTGGTCGCCGCCAAGATCGCCGTCAGTCACGACGACACGGCCGCGGACGTGGCGCGGGGCATCGACGCGGCGGAGGCCAAGATCCGGGAGTTCTGCCCGGAGGCGAAGCTGATCTATCTGGAGCCGGCGCTGAGCGAGCCCTCGGTCGAGCCCGCGGGCACTGGCGTCCCGGAGCCGGCGGAGAGTCCGGAGACGAACCTGGAGAAGACGGGCTCGGAGCCCCCCGCGTCGTCCTGACCACGCACGGGCCCCCGCACGGGGCCGGTTGCCCGGGGAGGGGTCTCGGAGGAACATGGGACCCCTCGCCGGACGGCCGCCGCTGTGCCGATCGACCCCAGCCCAGGCGAGAGCGGCGAGTGCCTCCGAGGAGGCTCGTAGCACGGCCGTCCGGCGAGGTGCTTCCCATATGTCCCCGCCCGGACCCCTGAAGCCGGGCGGTTCTGGTGTGACCGCGGTGGCCCCGCCAAACCCCCTACGTTGGCGGGGCCACCGTTGCGGTCACGGTTAAGACACTACGTTCGCGCTGGTCTCCGGCACGTCCCCCTCAGGGAGGGAACGCGGCTGGTACTCCAGGTGGATTCGCGCCGCCCGCATACATCCCCGCGGTGAGGCGGTAGCGCGCCGCAGAGGTCAGTATTGAAGGGTGACCTCCGACGACAAGGCCCGGACCGGACCCGATCCCGCGGGGTTCGGCCCAGCGGTCGCGCACCACGCGTGGCGGCTGTCCGGCCGGATCGTAGCGGGCGTGGGGCAGCTGCTGCTGTGGATCCTCACCGGCATCGGCACCCTGCTGCGCCCGGTGGCCGCCCGGCTCGCCGCGCGGCTGAACGGCGGCGGTGGACGCCACCCGTCCCCCGGCATGCCCGGCGCCCAGGCGGACGCGACGGCGCCGCTGCCGCGCTGG
This sequence comes from Actinomadura sp. 7K507, assembly GCF_004348425.1. Classification (GTDB taxonomy): domain Bacteria; phylum Actinomycetota; class Actinomycetes; order Streptosporangiales; family Streptosporangiaceae; genus Spirillospora. The sequence continues at coordinate 6,048 of NZ_SMKK01000132.1, read as the reverse complement.
ATCAACACCTGGCGGGAGATCGCGGGCTCCTGGTACTTCGCCCCGCTGACCGGCCTCGCGCTCACCGTCGCCGCGCTGGCCGAGCTGGCGCCGCGCGCCGAATCGCCGATCAGCCTCGCGGGCGGGTTCGCGGTCGCGGCGACGCTCCCGCTCGTCTGGCGCCGCGAGAACCTGCGCCCGGTCGCGGCGGTGCTGCTCGGCGCGGTCGCGGCGAACCTGCTCACCGGCGTCGACCTGCTGATCACCACGGGTTTCGCGGCTCTCTACACGCTGTACGCGCTGGGACGGCAGCTGCCCCGCCAGTCCACCGGCGTCCTCGCCGCCGGCAGCGTCGCCACCCTCGCGGTCGTCTACCTGGCCGCGGGAACGCTGGACGACGTCCCCTGGCCGGCCGCGTTCGTCGCGGTCCTCGCCGCGATCGGCCTTGGGGACGCCCGGACCGTCGTGGAGTCGGCCGGGCGGACCGAGGCGGAGGCCGCCGAACGCACCAACGAGACCCTCACCCGGCTCACCGCCGTCCAGCGGGAGCAGGCGGTGATGCGCGAACGCGCCCGCATCGCCCGCGAGCTGCACGACGTCGTCGCGCACTCCGTCTCCATGATCGCGGTGCAGGCGGAGACCGCCCCGTACACGATGGAGAACCTGTCGCCCGAGGCCCGCGCCGGCTACACCGAGATCGCCAAGACCGCCCGGGACGCGCTGGTGGAGATGCGGCGCCTGCTCAGCGTGCTGCGAGCCGACGCCACCCCGGAGCCCGAGTCGGCCAACTCGCCGCAGCCGCGCCTGGACCGGCTGCCCGACCTGATCGAGCAGCACCGCGGCGCCGGCGGCGCCGTCGACCTCGCCGTGCACGGCGACCCGCGCGGCCTGTCCACGACGGTCGAGCTGTCGGCGTACCGGATCGTCCAGGAGGCCCTGACGAACGCCCGGCGGCACGCGCCGGGCGCCGGGGTGCGCGTCGACCTGATGTTCATGCCGGACCGGCTGGCGGTCCGCGTCCGCGACGACGGCTCCGCCGCCCAGGGCGCTGCGCCGGACCCCACTGCGCCGGACCCCACTGGGCAGGTTCCCGCTGGGCAGGCTCCCGCGGGGCACGACCCCTCCGCGCCGACCCGCGTCCTGAACCGCGACGACCCCCGCGCCCGTACCGCGATACTGGACCCCGCGGGCCGACCGCCCGCGGACGCCGGACGCACCCGCCTGGAGGCGCCGGAGTCCGCCCGCGGAATGGAATCCGCTGGGGGACCGGAATCCCTTGGGGGACACGGCCTCGTCGGGATGCGGGAACGTGCGACGATGCTGGGCGGACGGTTCTCCGCCGGCCCGGCCACCGAGGGCGGGTTCCTGGTGGAGGCCGAGCTTCCGCTGACGAGTGAGGGGAATACCACCGGTGGACACGGTTCCGAGGCGCCGCCCGGCGGCCGCTGATCCCCGCCGGCCCGGGAGGCGGCAGCGGTGATCAACGTGCTGATCGTCGACGACCAGACGATCGTGCGGGCCGGGTTCGCCGCCCTGCTCGACGCCCAGGACGACATCTCCGTCATCGGCGAGGCCGGCGACGGGCGCGAGGCCGTCCGGATCGCCGAACGTCGCCGTCCCGACGTCATCGTCATGGACATCCGGATGCCCGGCATGGACGGCATCGAGGCGACCCGCCGCATCCTCGCCCTGCCCGGCTCCGAGGGCGTCCGGGTCCTGGTGCTGACGACGTTCGACGTGGACGAGTACGTCTACGAGGCGCTCGCCGTCGGCGCGAGCGGCTTCCTGCTGAAGGACGCGACGGCGGACGAGCTCGTCTCCGCCGTCCGGGTGGTGGCGCGCGGCGACTCCCTCCTGGCGCCGCAGGTCACCGGACGGCTCATCCGGGAGTTCACCAAGCAGCGGCGCAACAGGCCGCAGGCGCCCTCGGAGCTGTCGACGCTGACGGCCCGCGAGTCGGAGGTCCTCGTCCTCATCGCGGGCGGCCTGTCCAACGGCGAGATCGCGGAACGCCTCGTGGTCAGCGAGCACACCGTCAAGACCCACGTGGCCCGCGTCTTCACCAAGCTCGGCCTCCGCGACCGGGCCCAGGCGGTCATGCTCGCCTACGAGTCCGGCGTGGTCGTCCCCGGCGAGAGCAACGCCTAGAGCCTGCACGGTCAGCGGCGGCGGAGGAGGCGCATGGCCTTCTCCTTTTCGAAGTCGAGGGCTCGGGTGGGGGGTGCGGAGAGGCGGCCGATGCGTTCGCCCAGTTCGCGGACGTGCGCCTGCACCTGCGGTTCGGCAAGGACGCGGAGGCCGAACGCCAGCTCGGCCGGGCCGATGTCGTAGCGCTTCTCCAGGGCGAGGGCGAGCGCGACCGCCCGCAGTTCGGTGTCGCCGAACTGGCGGTGGCCGCCGCCGCGCCCGCGGGCGGAGATCCCCTCCCGGGTGGCGGGCAGCAGCCCGAGGGCCTCGCGGTAGCGGAGCATGCGGGGCGAGGTGCCGAGCCGCCGGGCGGCCTCAGTGATGCGCATGATGGCAATTCTGACAAATTAGCGTCAGGAAGTCGCGTCCGGTCGTGCCAGCGGGCGACCACCACGCTTAGACTCACGGGCGTTGCCGCCACCGTCCACACGGACGGCAACCGCTCGCGTGCAGACCGCGCCCCGACCCGCACCCTGCGGACCGGTCACCCACACACCACACACAGGAGCACCGAAAGCATGGACTACAAGGTCGCCGACCTTTCGCTGGCCGACTTCGGACGCCGGGAGATCCGGCTCGCCGAGCACGAGATGCCGGGCCTGATGGCGGTGCGCCGGGAGTACGCCGCCGCCCAGCCGCTGCGCGGCGCCAAGATCATGGGCTCCCTGCACATGACGATCCAGACGGCCGTGCTGATCGAGACGCTGGTGGACCTCGGCGCCGACGTCCGCTGGGTGTCCTGCAACATCTTCTCCACCCAGGACCACGCGGCCGCCGCGGTCGTCGTGGGCAAGAACGGCTCCGCCACCGACCTGCAGGGTGTGCCGGTGTTCGCCTGGAAGGGCGAGACCCTCGAAGAGTACTGGTGGTGCACCGACCAGGCGCTCCAGTGGCCGGACGGCAGCGGCCCGAACATGATCCTGGACGACGGCGGCGACGCCACCATGCTGGTCCTCAAGGGCGCCGAGTACGAGAAGGCGGGCGCCGTGCCGACCGCCACCGCCGAAGACCCCGAGGAGCTGGGCGTCGTCCTCGACACCCTCCGCCGCACCATCGCCGAGAAGCCCGGCCGCTGGACCGCGACCGCCGCCGAGATCAAGGGCGTCACCGAGGAGACCACGACCGGCGTCCACCGCCTCTACGAGATGGCGAAGGCCGGCACGCTCGCCTTCCCGGCGATCAACGTCAACGACTCGGTCACCAAGTCGAAGTTCGACAACAAGTACGGCTGCCGGCACAGCGTGCTGGACGGCCTGAACCGCGCCACCGACGTGCTGATCGGCGGCAAGGTCGCGGTCGTGTGCGGCTACGGCGACGTCGGCAAGGGCTGCGCGGACGCGCTCAAGGGCCAGGGCGCCCGCGTGATCGTCACCGAGATCGACCCGATCTGCGCGCTGCAGGCCGCGATGGACGGCTACCAGGTCACCACCCTGGAGGACGTCGTCGACATCGCCGACATCTTCGTCACCACCACCGGCAACTTCAACATCATCACGGCCGACCACATGAGCCGGATGAAGCACCAGGCGATCGTGTCCAACATCGGGCACTTCGACAACGAGATCGACATGGCCGGCCTCGCCAGGATCTCCGGCATCGAGAAGATCGAGATCAAGCCGCAGGTCCACGAGTGGCGCTTCTCCGACGGCCGCTCCATCCTCGTCCTCGCCGAGGGCCGCCTGATGAACCTGGGCTGCGCCACCGGCCACCCCTCGTTCGTGATGTCCAACTCGTTCACGAACCAGGTCATCGCGCAGATCGAGCTGTTCACCAAGACGGACGAGTACCCGATCGACGTGTACGTCCTGCCCAAGCACCTGGACGAGAAGGTCGCCCGCCTCCACCTGGACGCCCTCGGCGTCAAGCTCACCGAGCTGACCAAGGAGCAGGCGTCCTACATCGGCGTCCACGTCGAAGGCCCCTACAAGCCGGACCACTACCGCTACTGAGCGAAGGCGGCTTCGGACCGCCGCACGGCCCCCACCGGCCGTGCGGCGGTCCGTGCCTTAGGGCAGGGGCATTGAGGGGAGTCGATGAGCGATATCGCGGACGCTTCGCTGGCGTACGAGGGCGTCAAGCGGATCGAGTGGGCCGACCGGAGCATGCCCGTTCTGCGGCAGATCCGGGAGCGGTTCGCCGACGAGCGTCCACTGGACGGGCTGAAGGTCGCGGCATGCATGCACATCACGACCGAGACCGCCGGGCTCATCCGGACCCTCCAGGCGGGCGGCGCGAGCGTCGCGCTCGCTTCGTCGAACCCGCTGTCCACTCAGGACGACACCGCGGCGGCCCTCGTCCAGGAGTACGGGGCGGAGGTGTTCGCACGCGCGGGCATCGATCGTGAGGGGTACTACGCCCACATCCACCAGGCGCTGGAGACCGGGCCGGACATCGTCCTGGACGACGGTTGCGACCTGGTCAACACGTTGCACATCGACCGGACCGACCTGCTCGGCACGGTCAAGGCCGGGTGCGAGCAGACGACGACGGGTGTCATCCGCCTGCACCAGATGGCGCTTGAGGGCGCGCTCCGCTTCCCGATGGTCGCGGTCAACGACACCGCCACCAAGCACATGTTCGACAACCGCTACGGCACCGGCCAGTCGACGCTGGACGGCATCATCCGCGCGACCAACACGCTCCTGGCCGGCAAGACCATCGTCGTCGCGGGCTTCGGGTACTGCGGGCGCGGCCTGGCCGAACGTGCGCGCGGCCTCGGCGCCCGCGTCGTCGTCACCGAGATCGACCCGGTGAAGGCGCTGGACGCGGCGCTGCAGGGCTTCTCCGTCCAGCCCATGGCCGAGGCCGCCGTCGACGGCGACGTCTTCATCACGGTCACCGGCAACCGCGACGTGGTCAACGGCGAGCATCTCGCCGTGATGAAGGACGGCGCGATCCTCGCCAACTCCGGCCACTTCGACGTCGAGATCGACGTCCGCGCGCTGGCCGAGCTGGCGGTCGAGGTCCACCGCGATGTTCGTCCGCAGGCCGACGAGTACGTCCTGGCCGACGGCCGCCGCCTCGTCCTGCTCGCCGAGGGCCGGCTGGTCAACCTGGCCGCCGCGGAAGGCCACCCCGCCGCGGTCATGGACATGTCGTTCGCCGACCAGGCCCTCACCTGCGCGTGGCTCGCCACCGCACACTCGGCCCTGTCCCCGGCCGTCCACGACGTCCCGAAGGAGATCGACACGGAGGTGGCGCGCCTCAAACTGGCGTCGATGTCCATCTCCATCGACCTGCTGACCAAGGACCAGGAGGACTACCTGCACTCCTGGCGCATAGGATCCTGAGCCGATGCCCGCCGGCGCGTACCTCCACCTGGACGAGGACTCGGACGAGGGGCTTGAGGAGCGCTTCCAGTGCGCGCCCGGCCCCGGCGGCTGGCGCTACACGTCCCAGCGCTCCGACGGCGTCCGAGTGGACCTCGTCGTGGACGCCCGCTGGCGGCAGATCCGCCTCGAACTCGTCACCCCCACCTGGTGGCTGCGGGGCGGCGTCACCGGCCCCGAGGTCGCCTGGGTACGCGCGGCCGGCGAGACGGGCAACGAGCACACCGAACGAGCGTCCGGCTTCCTGTCCGACTCGCCGGGTTTCCTCGTCGCCATCGCGCACTCCCTGGACCTGGAGGAGAACGCGGAGACGGACGTGCGGCTCGTCCGGTTGAGCGGCCCGTCCCTCTCGCCATTGACGGCCACCTGGCGATGGCATCGGGCCGGAACGTCGACCTACGACACCGACACCGACCCGCTCCCGGTCTCGCAGTACGAGATCACGGACCTGTCCACGGGCGAGATCGAAACGGTGCACCTCGCAGGCGACGTCGTCCTCGCCGCCCCCGGCTTGGAACTCACCGACCTGGAATCCCCGCCCAACCTCCGAACC
>NZ_SMKK01000131.1 GCF_004348425.1 Actinomadura sp. 7K507 | reverse complement strand
CAGCACCGAGCACCACCTGCGCTGGCACACCTGGCGACGACGCCACCAAGCCCGCGCCCGCTGGTTCCACTACCGGGCCCGCCTCAACCGCCAATGACAAGATCACGTTCTACGACTGCCGTACTAGGAGAGTCACGTCGGACGGCCGACTTGTTCGTTTCCAGCCGACTGATGTCGGAGCTGGCGAACGCTCTTGTCGAGGCTGTCCCGGCGGGCCAGTTGGTTCTCCCGTTGACGGGCGAGCTCGGGAGTGAGGAGGATCCTGCTGGTATGCCCAACCGGGTGGTCGCGGTGGCGCCGCCTCACCAGGGCGTTGGGCTTGCCAAGAGGATGGCCGAAGCGGTACGCGAGACGTGGCATACGTACGACCCGCAGGGCGAGGTCAATGGGTATCCGACCGTGCAGTGGGTCGCGGTCCCACCCGGCGCGGACGGGTACGCAGGGCAGTGGAACAGGGCGCAGGAACTGCTGGCGCAACGCAAAAGGATCCGCAACTTCGCCTTTCCCCCGGCCCCCGTCCAGGGAGTCTGCACTCTGACGGGCCGATGGCCTGGGGCAAGGGGAGCAGATCGGGGGCGACGCGGCGAATACCTGTCGAAGGTTGGTCGGATCAAGCGTGGCTACCGGGGGGCAGAGCGTTTCCCGTCGACCTGGTCCATCGCGTCCGCCCCTTACCGGGCTTCGATCATCGACGCGGCCACCACGTCCCCGAGACTTCACCAGGCGGTTGAGGATCTGCGTGAAGCCGCGGAAATGCTGCGGGATGACCTTCGCTCAGGCGACTCCGAGCGGCCGGCTTCGGTGGGCTGGCGCGGCGGCGGCCTACCCGGCATGCCGAAAGCGGCCGACCCCGTTCTGCAGTGGCTGCGAACGTTGGAAGGCTCGTGGTGCGAGCCGGGAACCTGGGACCCCCAGTCGCTGCGGTTGGACCACGGTCTCCCTGCGGAGCCGGACGGAGACGTCTGTGGTCTCGGCAAAGCCACCGCCGCGGAGCTGCGCAGAGCGGCGGAACGGGAGGTGCTGGCGCCGCCTTCCGCCTACCTGGCGGTTGTAGTGCAGGATGCCGACCGTATGGGCGAGTCGCTGAGCCGTGCCGAGCTGGGAGACGCGCTGCGTGGCTGGCACGGTGATGTGTCACGGGCGTTGCGTTCGGCTGGTGAGCTTCAACGTGACGCGGTGGAAGCGCCGGAACACCTGGGCCGGGTGGTGTACGCGGGTGGCGATGACCTCCTGGCGCTGGTGCCCATGGCCTACGCAACGAAGGCGGCCCGGGCTTCCTACGGCGCGTTCCGCGAGGCGCTGACCGACAACCTGCCAAGCGCGACGGTGAGCACGGCCGTCGTGTTCTTCCACGTCTCCTCTCCGCTCCAGTCCGCGGTGGCCGCTGCGCAGAAGCTGCTGGAAGAGGCCAAGAAGCACCATCGACCCGGGCTGGGCGTAACGGTCATGCGCCGCGGTGGGGAACGCGCGACCTGGACCTCACGCTGGAACACCCCGTCCGGTGCGGAGGCTCTGGACCACCTGGAGACCCTGGTCGCGTCGATGCGCGGTGGTGATCTGTCCGCCCGGCTGGCGATGGGCCTGGAACGAGACCTAGAGGAGCTGTCCACGCTGAACGATGAATGGCTGAAGATGGAGCTGACCCGCCGGGCTCTCCGGCACGGCGTCTCTGAGGATGGCGCCGCAGCGTTGCTGGAATTGATGAGGACCAGCCACGGCGATGGTCCGCCAGTTGCTGCCGCGCTGGTGGCGCAGTTCCTGGCCGCCGAGAGCACCTGGTGACGGCGCCTTCCAGGGTCCGGTGGGTGGTGCTAGAGCCCCTGGACACGGTGATCGTGAGGGACGGCCGCGCTTTCGACGCCGGTGTGCAGTCCCAGTCCCGGACGGTCCCCCCCACACCGACCACCATGGCTGGTGCGATCGGTGCCGCCTACGGGGCGGCACCGGGTGCTGCCCGCTCCGGCTCCGACAGCAGGGGACGGGACCTCCCCTCGCACGTGCAGGGCCCGTTCGCGGCCTACCGAAACGGTGACGAGTGGCAGGGCTGGTGGCCGGTGCCCGCCGACGTCATCACGGTGAACGACGATGTTGAGCGGCTCTCTCTGGTCACCCCGGGTGACGCTGAGCACGACCTGTCCGGCGAAGTCGAACTGCTTCTCGACGACGGCGGCCAGGACGGCGAGCCGCTCACCGGCTGGTGGGACGAGCAGTCCCTGACCGAGTACCTGCACGACGGCTGGGTGTCCCGGCCGATCACGGGCGAGCCGTGGCAGACCGAACGCCGCGTGGGGCTCGCCCGGGAAGATGACCGCACCGCCAAGGACAGCATGCTGTACTCGGCCGAGCACCTGCGGTTCGCCCACGGGTACGGGCTGGCAGCCCGCTGCCTGGGCGGTCCGGCCCATCCGCTGGCCGGGATGGTGAATCTCGGCGGGCGCGGAAAGCGGGCCCAAGTGCACGAGGTGCCGGACATCACCGTCCCCGAACCTCCCGGCGACATCGACGGTGGCCGGCTCCTGCTGTACCTGGCCACGCCAGCGATCTTCCCTGGTGGCGGCTGGAGACCAGACCTGTCCCGGTGGCCCGGGACGACGCTGGTGGCCGCTGCACTGGGGCGCCCCCAGGTGGTCACCACAGCCACACCTCGGCGATCCCAAGGATCGGTCGGTGACGGGCTTCTGATGTGGGCTGTGCCTGCCGGGAGCGTCTACTACCTGCAGTTTCCCAGCGAGGCAGCGGCCGCCAAGGCCGCCGAGTCATTGCGCTACGAGCCACTGGACCAGCACTTGATCAACGACCGGAATTGGCTGAGCACCGCGGGCTTCGGGCTCGTCTTCACAGGAAGGTGGGACGCGCCGTGACACTGCAACGGGCGCTGCTGTTCATGTACGCCGAGACACCTGTCCACCCCGGAGGTGACACCGGTGCCTGCGCGGTGGATCTGCCGATCCAGCGGGAGGTGGCGACCGGGCTGCCGATCATCAAAGGCGAAAGCCTTAAGGGCGCGCTGCGTGAGCACTTCCGCGAGCGCCTTCCGGAGAACCAATGGGAAGGGATGTTCGGCTCCAAGCCGCCCCGGGGCGGTGGCAATACCAGGCCAGGGTCGCTGCGCGTACACGAAGCACAGTTGGTGGCGTTCCCCGCTCCGACCCTAGAGGGCACGTTCGGGTGGGTCACTTCACCGCTCGCCACCACCCGCCTGGCCCGCACAGCCGGGCTGGCCGGAATTCAGATCGCCGCCGCAGGAGCGCTGGACCCGGACGACACCACCTGCCTGACGTCGAGTAGGCGGCGGGGCAAGACCGTGCTGGGGCAGTACGTTCAGGAGACCCGGCACGACTCCGCGCTGGGGTCCTTCGCCACCGCACTGGCGGAACTCGCCCTACCCGGCACTGTCGACGACTATCTGAAGATGAAGCTCGGCAAAGACCTATGGTGCGGCGTGGACGGGCTGCTGGGCGCGATCAGCAGAGACTGCGCCCCGATCGTCGCCCGCGTCCAGCTCGGCGCGGAGGACGACGACGGTAACCCAACCAAGACCGTCCAGCACGGCCCCTTCTACAGCGAGTATTTGCCCAGCGAAACTTTGCTGGTGGCGCTGTTGGAAGGGCGTCCGCAGGATCTGGCGGAGATGGCGGAACTGGACTCCGGGGTGCTGCGGGTGGGGGGCGATGAAAGCATCGGCAAGGGGCTGATCTGGTGTCGTCTGCACTTGGGTGTGGAGAGCACCTGATGGCGCTGCGACGGGCGGACATCGACGTGGCCGCGACCGCCATGAGGACGCTCGCCACGATCCGCGATACCTCCGAGAACAAGACCGTCTCCGGTCAGGTCCTGACGCGCCTGGCCAGACTGCCGGCCCAGTTGCGCACCAGTGGCCCGCTGCCCACGCTGGCCTTCCATGCCGCCAAGGGCCAGGGCGAAAAACCGTTGGACCGGGCGTACGCCATCGTGGGCGCTGCCCTGCGCACCCAGACCTGCGTGGTGCTCGGCTGGACGGAGGACGAGCCAGACAAAGCCATAGACCTTGCCTTCCTGAGCCGCCTCACCGACCAGATCCAGCAGGACCCAGTCAGTCTTACCCAGGTCACGCTGCGGTTGCAGGAGTTCAGTGTTTGGCTGCGCCGACTAGCCGAGGCCCTGGATGGCGAGCAGAAGCGCGAGGCGCAGAAGCGTGCCGAGCAAGAGCGCAGGGAAGAGGCGACCGGTGCCTGAGCCACTGCTGACCGGGCCGGTCGGGCTGCGTCACCCCGGCAGGACCGGGATCAGCGAGCTGTGGCGGTCGGGCCAGGCGCTGGCCACCGCAAACGCCCGGCTGATTCTTCTTCGCACCGCCTATCTGACCATTGCGAGCGGGGAGTTCGAACTGGACGACGGCCCCGTCCACCGGTGGGCCATCGCGACCAATCTGGGGCAGGGGGCGCGTGTTGGAACTCACCTGCCGCCCGGCGGCATGCCGGGCGAGTCCGCCAGGCTGATGGCCGCTGTGACCCGCCGCCGGGCGGCGGCCGTAGCCGCGTTGGAGGACGGCGAGACGTCCGTGCGCACCCTGGGACTGGCCGCCGAGAGCGCTGTCGTCACTGGGACTGGAGCGGGCGGCGTGCGGGACGTCGGCATTGAGCTGCACGGCACCTACGGCTGGCCGATCCTGCCCGGTAGCACCCTCAAGGGTGTCACGCGAGAATGGGCGCGGCAGCTCGGCTTTCCCGCCGCCCGAATCAGCGAGATCTTCGGCTCGGCCCCCAAGGCGGACGAGCAGATTCCTGGCGGGGTGGCGTTCTTTGACGCGCTGCCCTGGCGGTACGGCGTCGAGGTCACCTCCCAAGTGCTCACGCCCCACACCCGTGGCTACCGCAGCGCCGCCGGTGACGGTCCAGAGCCACCCGGCGAGCACATCAACCCTGTACCGATCCCATTCCTGGGGGTAGAGCGGGGCTGGTTCGTCACACACCTGGCTGGTCCCCGGGAGCTGGTCGACGAGGCGGCCGACCTGCTCGCAGACGCCGTCGGCGAACTCGGCGTCGGCGCCAAGACCGCCTCCGGTTATGGATACTTCACAGCCCGCCCAGTCAATTCAGAGGAGGAGCTTTGACCACCTATGTCGTGCCGTGCGGTCGGTCTGTCCACGATGGGTTGCGCAAGAAGGAGTACTGTCCGCAGGGCGTCACACCCGGTCGGTTCGCCGATGCGGAAATGGCCTGGTGGCCGGAGGCCTCCAAGGACGGGGACGAGGTCGTCGCGGCTTGGGCCCGGGCGCTGGAGCAGAAGGCGGTCGCCGCGCGGCTACCCGATTGGGACACCCGGGTCTGCGCCGAGGTGAACACGCTGACCGTCCGAGGCCCGCAGCGGACGCCCGTCCTGCTCAGTGGTGGAGACCGGATCGTGCTGCTGGCGTCCGACACCGAGGAGGGTATGGCGGCCGCGTTGACCTCCGCGTACATCATCGCGGGCGGGGACACCGGCCTCATCGGGTGCGTCACCGCCCCAGCCGGCGACGAGCCCGCCTTGGATTTCCCCAACCGGTTGCCCTATGGCCGGGTCACCGTCGTGCGCATACCCCGCCTCGCTCCTCAGAGCAGCGGCCTGCGGGACGCGGTGGCCGCGATCGGTCAAGTGCTGCGCGCCGCCTTTGACCTCGGCGGGTCGCTGGAGGTACACCTGACCGGCGGTTTCAAGATCACCCTCCTGCACACGCTGACGATGACCGAGCTCATCCACTCACGGGCTCCGATACGCACGTCCGCCTGGTACATCTTCGACGACGAGCGCGGGGCCAAGGGGCCTGACCGGATCAGCCTGCGGTGTTTTCCGGAGGAGCACTTGCGCGCGATGCGTGAGGAGCTTTCCACGGTCAAGCTGAAAGGACGGGTGCCGGTCGGCGGTAGCTACCGGGGCGTGGCCTGGAAGGAAACGCCCGACGGAAGCGCAGTGCTGACCGACTTCGGCCACGGCCATCTCGCGGTCCTGGGCGGGCCGGCACACCCCAATACCGCCGACGGTGGCCCGTGAATCTCGCCCAACTTGTCGTTCTCCCGGGACAGGACGCGGATGCCGCCGCCCGCGCCCAGGAGCTGGGCTGCGCCCTCCACTGTCACCGCCGCGACCGGGTCGACGCGGCACTGAGAGCCGCCCCGGCCGACAGGGTGCGGCACTGGCGAGATCTGCTTTCCGGGCTGGGCGACATTCAAGGTGTCAACCTCCAGGACGCCTGGTACCTGTTCGCCTATAACCCCGGCCCCATTGTCAGTGACCTTTCGCTAGATGAGCGGCCCTGCCAGCGTTGGAGCATGCTGGTCGATGTTTACACCGCGTGGCTGGAGTTGGTGGCAGACCGGCAGATCCCTGGTGTCGATGACCGCTCCGCCGCGATCGGCGCGGCCTGCCTGGCCCGGACCCGATGGAAACTGCTGTCAGCGCCAGACCGTCCTGGCGTCGATGACCTGCCGGCCTACGAAGGACGCCTACGCGTCCATTCCCGGGTCCAGCAGGCCCGGCAGGCACGCGAGCAATGGCTGACCGTGCTGGCCGAGATCGACGACTACCCGGTGCTGGCCACGCTGGACATGGAGGCCGAGGCTGCCGACCTTGCCACGGTCGATCTGGGATCGAATGCAGCCCCACCCTGCAGTGCCGTCCCCGACTCCGGAGACGCCGTTCCACGCTCGGCAATCGCAGGGTACGTGGTGACCCGGCTGCTGTTGCCCCGCTTCGACTGGCGCACGTCCCGGACCCTGGTGCTCGCCACCGAGGGGAGCCGGAGCACCGTCCACTGGTGGTGCGCCGCGACCGTCCTGACCGCGGCGGTGGTTGCTTTCGGCGTCGCTATTGACGACCGGTACGCATGGTCGTACCACGGGTACACCGTCGCCGCCGTCCTTGCCCTGCTCGGATACGCGGTGATCGCCGCCGGCGCCGCGATCAGCCCAGCGCTGGGGTGGTTGTGGCTGCTGCGTCAACCCGCCGGGTCCGCCGTCGGGCTGCTCGCCCTGGGCGCATTGCCCGCCGACTGGTGGTGGAAGGCCGACCCCGCTCTCCTGGGGCAGGCGGTAGTGCTGCTGGCCGTCGTCGGCGTCGGCTACCTACTGGCCGAGGCGTCCAACCACGGGGCCCGCGGCTGGTACCTGCTACGACGCACTGGCGGAATCACCCTCGCCGGATTTCTGCACGCATTCCTGATCGCCCTCATCGGGTTGCGCACCGTCGTACCCGCCTTCACTGGTGCGCCACAGGGCACCGACCTGCGCCTGTCGTGCTGGTGGACTGCCGCCGGGTGCACAGCAGACGGTCTGACGCCCTGGCAGATCGTGCTCGCCGCCACCGCATGGAGTTTCGTCGTCGGCGTGTTCTTGCAGATCCTCTGGGACGACCAGCCGATTACCGCGCCACTCGCCCATGTTCGCTGGGTAAGGGGAACCTCACTATGAAGCCTGACCACCTCATCTGGCACGACCTCGACCTGAGCACCCTCACACCCGCCTACCTCGGCCGGTTCCCTGGCCGGGATTCCAAAACCCGGAGCATCCCTTTCCCGGTGCCGAGCATGCGCGGAGTGCTCGCCTACTGGCTGCGGGCACTCGCCGGACCGTACGTCGGGAACTCAACCGAGAAGCTGCTGGAAGCTGAGACGGAGGTGTTCGGCACCGCCAAGGATTCCCGCGCGGCCCGGCCCTCACGCATCCTCCTGCGCGCTGGCCGGATCGAAGTCGGCCCTCCGCCCGAACAGCCGGTGTCGGGTGAGGGCTACTTGATGGGTCCAGGGCTTGTTGACGCTGATGAGAATGGGCGGTGGCCGCGCCAGCTCAGCCCAGGTGCGGTGCCCGTTCGAGTGCGCAACCTGGGCAGGCCCTACCACGCCGACCTGTTCCTTGCCGCGCTCTGGGCACTGTGCACTTACGGCGGTCTTGGCTCCCGCAGCCGCCGCGGCTTCGGAACCCTCGTCCTCGGCTCCCCGCCCGATTTGCCCACCGCACGATTCGACCCGTCTTGGTTCTCCAGCACCACCGATGCCCTGGAGGACGTCCTCGCGTGCACGGTCGCGGCGCTGGCCGATCTAAGAATCGGTCCTGGTCCGGAGTTCGATGGTCCCACTCCGTACCCCTGCTTCGCGCCCGGCCACTACACCGTCTCTCAGCACAGGCTGAAGGGGCGTGACGCCTCCAGCGCCCTCAATGAGGTCGGCCGCTTTCTCCGGGCCTTCCGGCACTCCCGCGAGCCGGACCCCGGCTTCGTTCCCAGCGGTCCTTTCGTTCTGCCCAACACCGAGGGCTTCCGAAAGATCGCGGAGCCTCACCGGCGTCATCAGAGGCCACACGGGCCGTTCTACGACGGGGCGCTCGGATTGCCCGTCGTATACACCGAGAAGGGCGTAGACGGCTCTGTCACCGTAGAACCCCTCGCCGACGGCAAAGCGACCCGCCGGGCATCACCCTTGTGGCTACGCGTCACCGCCAAGGACGGCCAATGGCTCCTGCGCTCTCTGGTGTTTCATGCCGAATGGCTGCCCGAGCAGATTGGGCTCCAAGTCAAGGAAGACGGCCGGACGAGGCAGGTTCAGAAACCCAATCAAACGGACGTCCGCGTCGAACTCGACCGCTGGTTCACCGAAGCCGACGGTCAGTTCGGCACCGGCCAATGACCCCGGATGCTTGCCGCTCCCCTGACTTGCGCGCAGCTTCGTTCTTGGGCTTACCACACGGGCAGCTGGTTACGGAACCAGGGCTGAATGCATTCTCAGATATTGAGACCGAGGGCGATGAGTGGGTGGGTGAAGTCGTCGCGGGCCCAGCGGGTGGCTTCGGCGATGTTGGTGAAGCCGAGTAGCCGTAGTGCGCCGATGGCGTGGCTGCGCATGACGGCCAGGACCGAGGGCAGTGCGCCAGCCCGGACGCGGCACCGGTCTTCACCCAGTGTTACGTCCCGGATGTAGTGGTCGCGGTTCTCGATCGACCATTCGCCGCGGACGAAACCGGCGAGCCGCCGGGCGTCGGCCTGGGCGGCGGTCAGGCTGGTGACGCCGAGGACCGCTTGACCGGACAGGTGTTCACCGTCCAGTCCATAGAAGTGGCGTTCGACCAGGAACACCTGCTTGACGTGGGGGAACTTGAGTCCTCCGGGGGCGGGCATCACCTGTATGGTGCGGATCTCCTGGCGTCCGTGGCCGCGGTCGTAGGTGGTCCAGCCGGACGGGACATCGGTCCAGGCGAGCTGGTCGAGGCGGTCGAACAGGGCCGGCTGGTTACCGCCGACGGGAAACACGAAATGGGTGCCCCGCCTGCGCAGGTACCGAGCATGATCACGCTGGGTGTGCATCATGTCGGCGCTGATCACCATGTTGGCGATGTCGCCGATCTGGTCCAGCAGCGGGACGAACGCGGTGATCTCGTTGCTCTTGCCGTCCACGTCCAGCTGCGCGAGCGTGATGGCGTCGGCGGCGAGCATCGCGCCCAGGCGGTGCCGGGCCCGGCCATCGCCAGTGGCGGTGCCACGCTGGGTCTTGCCGTCCACGGTGAGGCCGATCAGTTCATCGTCGTCGTAGAGGTCGGGCACCTGCGCGGCCCGGTAGCGGGCGTAGGCGGCGTCGACCTGGGCGGGATCGACGCCTGTCAGGGTCCGGTACACCGTGTCGGGGTGGGGAGCCTCCAGCACACCGGTGCGGGCGTTGCGGCGTGCTCCCACGCTCTGCAGTACCTGCTCGGGAGCCACGGTGATCCAGTGCCGGACGGCCGCCCAGGTGGTCGCTCCCGACACGATCGCGGCCTGGACCAGCGCGAACATCACCGTCAGCGAGTGACGGCGGCCCCGCCGGTCACGCGGGTCGGGGACCTGTGCCCATACCTGCAGCAGATCGGTGCCGCCCGCGCCGCCGCTCTCCCCGGCTGGCTCTTGGCCGGGGTCACCGGCTGCGGCTTCGCAGGTCATCGTGATGACAGACGACAGGGTGCAAGGCATGGCAGACTGCGTGAACAACGAGGCTCCGTAGGACGATTGATCTAGGCAATCGCCGTTCTACGGGGCCTTGTTGCCTCCCGGCCCGCGGACACGCCTCACGCGATCATCCCGTGACCTGGCATCTCGCCCGGCCATCTCAACATCCGAGAACGCAATCAGCCCTGCGGAACGTCCGCCACGGGCATCCCCGTGTGGGGCAAACCAGCGCTGTACCTGCGCCAATACCATCACCTGCCGCCCCTCGACGGGAACGACGTTGACCGTCTGATCGCAGGAGCCGTGCACCCCGCTCGGTCAGCACTCGCACACCGAACATGGCGCCAGCCAGGTAATCACTCAGTGCCACCATCGATAGGGGAATGCCGAAACCGGGGACTGTACGGTTAACTGGACAGCCCCCGTGGCCGGTCCTCTGCAAGTTGGCCAAGCGCACGGACCACGGTCACCTCCCAGGGGGCAGCCTCGCTCAGGCATCGGTGTTTGAACAGCAACGAGAATTGGAGTGGTCGTGAGAGACTGGCTGGGTGCGCGAGTTCCGATCACGTACCGCAGACATTCGCGGGACGGCGTTGCCTATGCGGCCGCCCCGATCCGGTGTTGGTGGCCGGGTGTGGATCTCTTGGCCTTGTCTGGGCTGGTCACCGTGACAGAGCTGCCCGTAGGATCTGCTGCGGCTGCGAGGTCGCCGGTGCCTGTTCCATCGTGTGCTCCTGCATCCACAAATGGCCAGCATACCGTTGTCCGGCCATTTCAGAGAAGGCCGGGAGGTTGGCGCACACCCCGAAAATGCCTTCTGACCTGCGTAAACGCTACTCAGAAGATCGTCTTCGGGGTGCTTTCAAGGTCGCTTGCGAGGAGGTTGGCGCATGATCTTGCAAACCTGCAGGTCAGACCCCCATAATTTGAGGTACTGTCGCAGCGCTCAACAAAACCGCATCGGATTGAAACTTTAGGCCGGTCTTCCGCGAAGTACGGTCGAAGAGACAGTCGCAGCGCTCAACAAAACCGCATCGGATTGAAACCCGTCGGCTGTGCTGGCGGTGGCTCCTTCGTCGGCGTCGCAGCGCTCAACAAAACCGCATCGGATTGAAACGGTGCTGTCCATGGTTCACCTCTTCTCGTTGGACAGTCGCAGCGCTCAACAAAACCGCATCGGATTGAAACCAGGTGACGATCGGGCGAACCACTAGGGTGTCACCGTCGCAGCGCTCAACAAAACCGCATCGGATTGAAACTTCGTGTCGACGCCGTCGCCCTCCTTGAACTTACGGTCGCAGCGCTCAACAAAACCGCATCGGATTGAAACTTACAGCGGTGCTTGTTGTGTCTCGACACTATGTCGCAGCGCTCAACAAAACCGCATCGGATTGAAACTTGCCGGCGTGCTGGAGGAACAGTGGGTACATCTCGTCGCAGCGCTCAACAAAACCGCATCGGATTGAAACAGCGGCGGCGCCACCACTGCGGACGGGGCTGTGTGGTCGGTCGCAGCGCTTAACAAAACCGCATCGGGAATAAAGTTTTTGAGGGCGGGGCATGTCTATATCATTCGCAGTGCCCAACAAAACCGCATCGCAGCGCGGATTGCGAGACCATGCAATGGCGTCAGTAGGAGGGGCTGCTGCCGCGCTGGCCAATGGCGTGGACGACGATTTCCCGCGAATGGCTGTGCCCGATTTTGGCGCTGAACCGGAAGGCGGCGGGCAACGGCATCGTCGGGATCACGTTGATGCGGGTGGCTCCACTTACCAGTCTTTCCGCGATCCCCGCCGCGGCGATCGTTTCTTCCGTGAGCGCGTCGACGCCCTCCTTGGGCCACGGGTGCGTCGTGGGGAGCGTGAGGTGGGTCTTCACCGTCACGGCGTATAGGTCCTGGCGGTACTCGGTGGCCTTGCTTTCGAGCAGTTCCGCTCGGGCGGCACCGCGTCCAGGGCAGCTGCGGTGACGACGATTCCGATCCGCGTTTTGGTCGACGCGTGAAGCCGCAGGCGGGCACCGACCCCCATGAAGGCGAGCCCGGCGACACGCCCAAGCAGAAGCCACCAGCGTCCTGCGGGAGCGTCGGTCATCACGGACTTCGCGGTCTCAATGTCGAAGCCGCCCGCGAGGATGCCGCCCAGTCCGCGCCACGCCGCGCCCTCGGTGACTACTCGTCGGGTTGCCGAGCGGGGTGCTGAAGATCCCCCTACGACGGTCATCGTCGGCGCATTCACGGTGCCAGTCACTGGCCGCTCGTCCTTCCTCTGCCTCGTGGAACCAGCAACGTGCAGATGGACGATACCGATACGCCGTCCAATTCTGGCCATACGTTGCAAGACCACGCTTAACGTGATCGTTTGCGCACGTCCAGTGGGCATTTGGTGCTTGATCTTGCAAGCGCCGAGGTCAGACGGGATATGCATGGCCGGAGACTGGCGCCGCGCTATTCGGGGTGGCAGCAACCGTGCTTGGTGGGCCGAATCCGGACACGGATGTATGCGCCGGTTGAGCAACTTGTTCTCTGTGGGCGCGCTTAGCATGCCGTCCTGGGTGACGAGGGGTTCGTCCATCAGTACCTGGCGATGGTGCCGTGGACGACGAGGGGGCGGGGTTGGGCGTGCATGCGGTCGTGCTGAGCACGGCGGGCAATCAGAACTACATCTTCGGGTCGAACAAGCGACGTGAGAATGTCGGCGCTTCCCACCTGATCACTTGTGTCGAGGACGAGTGGCTCGACAGGGCCCTGGCGGAGGTCGGGGCACCCGGCGTGCTCGTTCGTCAGCAGCGTGTCGAAGAACACGGCATTGAGGTCGTTACCGCTAATGCGGGGGGCGTGACGATGCTGGTCAGCGATCTCGAGGCCGGGAAGCGGGTCGTCGAGGTCATCACCGAGGCGGCGTTGCGGGAAGCCCCAGGGCTGGACGTGTGCGGGGCGATCAGTGAGTCTTTCGAATGGGGAGACGCCGAAGAACCCGCGCGCGGTATCTCGGCTGCTCGGGATTTGGTTGCGGTGGCGCGGTCCAGGAGGCGGGGGCCGCGGCTGCGGTTTGCGGGGGTGCCGATCGCTGCGCGGTGCGGTTCCAGTGGTCTGCCTGCACACCGTGTCGTCAAGTTTCACGATGATCGGCGTCCGGAGGCCCGCTCGGCGGTGAGCATCGCGAAACTGGACGCGTTCGATCCGGCGTTGCTGCGACTCGCCGTGAAGATGGGGCTGTGCGACGAGGGCGATGAGGAAGGCAAGTCGGCGGCGCGTCGGGAACTCAACGTGATCGTGGACCACCTGAACGACAAAGCCGAGTGGGTCGCGGTCGTCCATGCGGACGGCAACGGCATGGGGAAGATCTTCCAGGGATTCGCGCGCATGATGGCCGACCGCGGGGTCACACGTGCGAACGACTACGCCGCGAGCCTGCGCGGCTTGTCCGAAGGCGTGGATGAATGCGCGCGCGAGGCGTTCCGTTCGGCGTTCGGCGAGTTGCGAAGCAAGAAGTGGTCCGCCGATACGACCGAACCGCCGGTCCTTCCGCTCATTCTCGGCGGGGACGATCTCACCGTGGTATGTGACGGTGAGCTGGCTCTGCCGTTCGCCCGCCGGTACCTGGAGGAGTTCACCCAGCTCGCCGCTGAGCACGACAACATCCGTGGCGTCCTTGAGCACGTGGACGGCTTGCGCGGGCTCGGTGCGTGCGCGGGCGTTGCGATCGTCAAACGTCATTACCCGTTCCACAGTGCCGTCCACCTGGCCGAAGAGCTGACGGACGAGGCCAAGATCGTCAAGAAGGAACTGGGTCAGAGCAGAAGCGCCTTGTCGTTCCACGTCCTTCACGAGAGCGCGGTCGCCGACCTCGGCCGTATCCGCGAGCAGCAGAGTTCGGCCGATGACGGAACATGTCTGACCGGCCAGCCCTACGTCGTCGGCGAGAGCGAAGACAACGCTTGGGCCCGGCACCGGCACTGGGTCGACCTTGAAAGGCGTGTCGCTGCTCTGACCAGGGAAAAGAACGAAGCTTTCGTGATCTCGGCCGGGCAGGCGCATGAACTGCGCTCCGCGCTGTTCCGGGGCCGCCAGGCCGCGAATGCGCGGTACGACCTGGTGGGCACGTGGCTCGGAATGGACGAGGTCCAGGACCTCAGCGATGACGGCTCCCTGTTCTGGCAGGAGGGCGACACTCATCGCACAGGTCTCCTGGATGCCCTGAACGCCGCCCCCTTCCTCTCCCTGGAGGACCGGGCATGAGCCACGCGATCGCATTGACATTGCGCATGCTGAGTGACTGGCACATTGGTGCTGGCACCGGGCAGTACGGGCGCCTCAGCCGGCAGGTGCTGCGCGACGACGAGTACCGGCTTCCGTTCGTTCCCGCCAAGTCGCTCAACGGTGTCTGGCGCGATGGCTGCGAGATCGCCGCCCGCGCGCTCGACGGCGAAGGCGCCAGCGGCGGCGAAGGCGCCGGGATCTGGCATTCCTGGGTGGACTACCTGTTCGGCTACCAGCCCGCCTTTCCCGGCGCGGAAGCGGCCGATACTCCGGAGAACCCTGCCCAGCATCCTCGTCCGGCAGCGCTCTGCTATCTCGGTCCACTCCGGTTCCCGGGTGATCTCGGGCCTGCAATCGCGGAGAACCGGCGGCTCAGGGAAGCGGTCGCGTTCGTGAAGCCGGGCGTCGCGCATGACCCGGTGACCGGCGCGGCCAAAGAGGACATGCTGCGCTTCGATGAGATGGCCCGCGGAGGCGTGACGCTTACGGGCACGGCGGAACTACCCGAGGGCCTGTCAGAGGAGGAACTCGGCTGCGCCCATGCCCTGCTCTGGGCCGGTGCGCGCCTGGTAGAGGGCATCGGTGCGAAACGACGCCGGGGATCGGGACGGTGCCGGCTGGACCTGGGCGGCGCGGGGCTGCCGCCCAGCGCGGACGAGCTGGCGCACTGGACCGCGAACCCTGTGGCGCCGCCCCAGGGAGAACAACAGCCTGGCCCCGACCTCGCCGAGCGGCCGGTTACAGCGGACGGCTGGGAACGTGTTCTGCTCAAGCTGACGGTCGAGACGCCCCTGTTGGCTCACGACCGAACGGTGGGCAACCTCGTCCAGGGCCGCGACCACGCCCCCGGCTGGATGCTGCTCGGCCCCCTTTTGGCGCGCCTGGGCTCGCCCGCAGCCGCAGCGGCGGCACGCTGCGGCGACCTGTTGGTCACGTCCGCGACTCCGATGGTCGAGGGAGGCCCTGGACGCCCGGTGCCCCGCGTGATCGAGCGCGCCAAAGACGACGAGGACGCCCACCTCAACCGCATGACCGACGGGCCTCCGGAGGGAAGGGCCTTCAAACGGGTGCGCGGCGGATATGTCTCCGGGACACCCGGCACCGCGATCGAGTCACCCGGCTTTGTGCTCAGGATGCACAACACCATCGAGGACAGGACGCAGCGCCCCACACAAGCCCTCGGCGGCGTCTACGTGTACCGAGCGCTCGCGCCGGGAACGGTGCTGGCCGCCGAGGTCCGGATCCGGCACGGGATCCTCGACTCGGGCTGGTGGACGAAGCTGGACGGCCGCTGGCGGCTAGGACGTTCCCGCAAGGACGACTACGGCCTGGTCAACGCCGCCGCCACTCCCATGGACATCGAGGAGCAGCCCGCACCGGTAAAGAGCGGTGACAGGCTGCGTATCTGGCTGCAGTCGGACACCCTCGTCCGAGACAGGCGGCTGGCACCAAGCGACGACCCCGACGACCTCGCCCGCCTACTGGAAAGGGCCTTCGCGGCGGCGGGTGCGGCAGGGGTGCGGCTCGAACCGATCCTCCAGGAGAGCGGCCGGGTTCCAACGAGCTACGAGACCGCGCGTACCGACTCCTGGCATCGGGGCTGGCGGTTGCCGAAGCCGGTACTCATCGGCTTCGCGGCCGGAGGCTGCATGACCTTCGAGGTCACGGACGGCGAGATCGGCTCTGACGTGCTGGAGTCCGTCGAACGGTCGGGCATCGGCGAGCGGCGTGGTGAAGGCTTCGGGCAGATCCGCATCAATGACCCCGTCCTGACGAGCAAACTGTCCGGCAAGGACAGCGGCACGTCACACAAAGCCGACGAGCCCACCCGCGGTTCCGAGACGGCTCAACGAGCGGTGCCCCCGCTACCTCCGTCCGATCCGGGCCACGCCGGTGCGCGGCTGATCGAACAGGCCGCGTGGCGTGCGGAGATCTGGCGGCTCGCCGAAGAACAAACCACCCAATCAAGCGAGGTGTTCGGCCCGCTCATCGAACTGTCGGCCACCCGGCTGAACGCGCTGCGCCGCCTCTTCGACCACCTGAACGAGGAACCAGACCGGCTGAACAAGCGCATTACCGCCCTCACCACACGCTGGAACGCACCGCAGGCGACAGCCGCGATCCGCGCCCTCCTTGTCGACAAGGACACCTGGGCGCTGCTCGGCTTTACCGATCAGGAAGAGCTGTGCCTGACCACCGACGGCTTGGACGTCCTGCGCCAGAGCTTGCGGGACGATGCTTTGCGGTCTCTGCTCACCGCCTGCCTGGCTGCCCATACCCGCCGCGAAGCCCAGAAGGAGGAGCGCAGATGACCCGCACGAAGGGCCGTCCGATGGAGCGGCGACTCCGGATGCGCGGCTGGCTCCGCACCCAGACACCGCTGCACGTGGGCGGCATCGCACTCGACCCGGCCGAAGCGCTGCCCGTCGCCGTAGACGGCCAGGACCGCCTCTACGTCCCGGGCACCAGCCTCGCCGGCGCCCTGCGCGCCTGGATGCGTGGCGCCGACCCCATGACCAAGGGGCTGGACGACCTGTGGGGCTTCGTGGAAGACGGAGTCTCCGATGCCGGCCAGGCCAGCCGGATCGTCGTCCGGGACGCCGTCATCACCACCACGACCAGCACTGACGGGGATGGGATCCCGCACGACTCGCTGAGTTCACGGGCACTTCCCGCCGTCCACGGCGTCGGCATCGACCGCGTCACCGGTGCCGCCGCGTCCGGCTTCCTGTATGCCCGCACCATCGTCCCGCCGGGCCACTACCTGGCGTTCGAACTCGACGTGGAGACCACCAACGCCCACCTCGAACGTGACCGCGCCCGCCTGGACGCGTTGGTGACCGCCTTGGAGACCGAGGAGATAAGCCTGGGTGCCGCGCACCGGAAGGGCCTCGGGGTCGTGACGCTGCTGCCGTCCCCGCTGGACATTCACGAACACGACTTCACCACCCGCGCCGGCCTGCTCGCCTTCCTCGGCGGGGCACCAGAGACGTTCGACGCGGACCAGGTGAACGCCGGCGCCGCGGACATGCCGGACCGCCGCGAAACGCTCACCGTGCAGCTGCGGTGGAAACCCGACGCACCCGTCATGGTCCGCGCGGCGACCGAAGGCGCGACGATCCAGACGCTACCGCTGACCACGGCGATCGGGCCGGACACGTTGAAGCTGACGCTGAGCGGCAGTTCCATCAAAGGCGCTCTGCGCAGCCACGCCGAGTTCATCGAGCGCACCGCCCGCGGCATCGACGCCCCGCCACCGCCCATGGACGATGACGAGAACGTGTCGACCGCCAGGCAGCACGCCGACGCGTTCCTCGCCCAACTCGACCAGCTGGACGCCGTCCGCATGTTGTTCGGCGCGGCCCGCCGCAAACCGGACGACGAACCGTCCAACTATAAGTGGGGCGCCGGGGCCCTGACCGTCCATGAATGCGTCAGCGAGACCACGATCCCGTCCGACCTGTGGGACGCCGTGGTGGACGGAGCACCGGACGAGCGGACCGACGCCAAGCGGCCCGCACTGCCGCCGCCGGTACGTGACGCACTCAGCGGACACAAACTCGATCAGGCCGACCATGTCGCGATCGACCGGTGGACGGGAGGCGCCGCCGACCACCTGCTGTTCAGCGTCCTCGAACCGCACGGCGTCGAATGGGAACCGATCCGGCTCACCATCGACCTCACCAGGCTCGGCGACCATCGTGACGTGGCCCTGGCGCTGCTCCTGCTCGTCCTGCGCGATCTGGAGCAACGCCGCATCCCGCTCGGCGGCATGGTCAACAGGGGATTCGGCGACGTCACGGTCACATCCATCGAGTTCTCCGGCAACGGCTGGACGGCGGAGACGACGCTCGACCAGGCCCTCCGCCACGAGCCGCTCGCACCCGCATGGCGCGCCTACACCGATCCCGTGAAGGCCGAGGGAGCACGATGACCGCCACCACGATCCTGCACGTCGCCGCCCGCGACGGCATCACCTTCCCGGAAGCCATGGAGGCCGCACCGGACGGGGTCGCGCTGCTCACCACGCCATGGCGGTACGAGGTCGTCACCGCGGACGAGGCGCGCCGCTCCGCGCCGGAAGGAGTCTTCGAGGCCCGCGTCTTCGACGAGCACGCCGAGTTGCGCTGGCTCAACGAGGCCGATGACCGCGGACGCGCCGTCCTGCTCACCGAAGACCCGGCCGCCCTCCCCGCACCCTTCACCGAGCGCGAGCAAATAGAGGTCGTCGGCACCGAAGCCGGGGGCTACCTGCTGTGGGGCAAGGCCGTCGAAGCATCGGACGGCTGGACGACGCTGACCACGGAGCGCATCGGCAGCCTGCGCATCCCGGCCGAGATCGCACGCGGCGAGCACGCGAGCCTGGTCACCCGCGAGTACATCGCCCGGGATCCCGACCACGGCAACGCCTATATCGCGGAAGAACGCCTGCTGACCTTCCAGGTCTCCGAGCCGCTGCGCAGGGAGAAGGCGTGACGAACCAGAACCGGTCCTCTGACAACGGGGGCAAGGGAAAGCAGAAGAACGGGAAGGCGGAGCACAGCGAGCCGTTCCTCAACCCGTACACCTTCATCCCGGCCTTCCCCCGGGAAGAGATGACGGGCGCGTTCGCCGACAATCCTCCGGCGGGCGCCGACCGTCTCCACCCGGAGAACTGGACAGGTACGATCGGTGTTCGCCTGAAGGTCCAGACGCCGCTGCTGCTCCTCGACACCGCTCGCGCCTACGAGGCACCGGATGCCGAAGAAGGGCATCTCACATACCCCGTCCTGCTGCGAAACGGCCGTCCTCACCTTCCGGCCACCGCACTCAAGGGGATGCTGCGCGCCTCATACGAGGCCATCACCAACAGCCGGTTCGGAGTGTTCACCGGGCATGACGAGCCGCATGGCTGGCGACGCGTCGCGGACGACGCCCGCGACATGAAGCCGGTGCGCATCAGCGAGGACGGCCAGAAGCTGGAGTACTGGCAGGCCGTCAGGCTGCCCTACTACCGGGATAAGGCCTGCCCGAAGTACTCCCGCAATCGCTTCCCCCAGCACGGCGACCACGTCTGGGTCAAGACGAAACGCGTTAACAACGGCGACGAGGTCAGCGGCATCAAACTCCACAAGGAAGGGTTCCCTGGTCAAGGGTGGCAAGAAGGATACGTATTCATCACGAAGCAGAACGTGGAAAAGAAGAGTGACGAACGCGTATTCCTGCGGCAATCCCATACCCTGACGGTCAAACTCACCAACGAGTTGCGCGAACGCTGGGAATCCCTCATGGCTCACCACCGGGAACACCAGAAGGACGTGGAGACGGACGGCGACTTCCAGATAAGCCCCCATCGTGTCGAGGAAGAACGCCGCCAACTAAAACCAGGAACCTTCTGCTGGGCTTACGCTAAAGATGGTCCCATCGAAGCGCTGTATCCGGTGATGATCCCGCGGGAACTCGCCGCCACCGACCACGCCAGTATGGTCCCCGGAAAAGTGGAGCCCGCACCTCAGTACCGTGATCTTTCCCCTGCGGACCGCGTATTCGGCTGGGTCGCCCAAGAGGGGACTGGCACGCGACTGGCGGCCCATCGCGGTCGGCTGCGTATAAGTGACGTCACCTGTGTCACAGCCACCGACAAAGCCGTCGTGCGATTCTCTGGAGGCGGGCTGCCGCTGGCGATCCTCGCGCAACCGAAACCGAGCCAGGGGCGCTTCTACCTTTCCGACAGCGCCGCCGAGCCCGGCAAGCCCATCACCAAGTACACGTCCAAGAACGATGTGCACCGCAATGGCGACCGTGCCCTGCGCGGACGCAAGGCCTACTGGCACCACAAGCTGGCGGCAGACAGCGAAACGTACTGGACGCAACCTCCCTCCTCGACGGGCGACCCTACACAGCGCCTCATCGGCGGCCTGCTTTACAGGGAGTACCAACGCCCGAACAAACCTGTTGGGGAATCCGACCTAACCGCAGGCAAAACAGCTTTCGAGACGACCGGTGAAACGCAGCGCGACAAACAGAACCGCTCCGTCCTCGGCTGGATCGGCAAGGGCGCCGAATTCACCTTCACCATCGGCGTCCGCGACCTCCCGGCGGTCGAACTCGGAGCCCTGCTGTGGCTGCTCTACCTTCCTGAAGCCTGTCATCACCGCCTCGGACTCGGCAAACCCCTCGGCTTCGGCAGCGTCCATCTCACTCTCGACCTGCCACGCACCAAACTCCACACCGGCAAACACTGGGCGGAGTACTACCGGACCCTAGACGGCGACCTCCCCGAAACGCCGGCCAACGAAGCAGTCTTCTCCTGCATCGAAGCATTCGTGCTGGAGGCGAGACAACAGCCTGGTTTCGCGGAGATCGACAGGGCGTTCTCTGCGGCGGCCCGGGGCAGGGAAGACCTTCCCGTTCACTACCCGCGGGCACGCCCCCCAAAGATGCAGGGCAGCCGGACACCACCGAATCCCGCCGGCGAGTCGTACGAATGGTTCAACGCCAACGAAAAAATCCAAGGCAGAAAAGTCGCGGAACACCGGGGCCGCTCCCTCCCGTCCGCAGATGGGACCCAGGGACGTGAACTTGACGTCTACCCCCGTGAGAACTGAGACCGAGGCGACGGACACGCCACCGCTGCTGATCCACCCGGTCGGCGGCGGAGACCTCGGGTGGCCGCCCATGGCGACCTCCCCCTCACCGATCGACTTTCACGGCGGCCCGGACGACCGAAGGCCACTACGCAAGGTCTTCGACGGCCTCACCGAGACCGGCACGGAGATCGGCGCGCTCCTCCTCGTCGCGACAACGAACGTCCACGGCCCCTCGAGGCAACCGTTCGTCGAGCACGCACAGCGCATGCGCACCCTGCTGTGCTCGACCGAGGGCCTCTGCGGCCGCAGCTTCCCGGACGAGCACGTTCACACGGTGCAGGTCGCCGAACCCACCGCCCGCCACAGCGTCGAACCGATGAAGCAGATCCTCACCGCGCTCGACCCAGACGAATGCATCCTGACCTCCGGCACCGGGTCCTACGCCATAGGCGCAGGCGTCCTGCTCGCCGGAATCGAGACCGGAAAGCCGGTGACTCTGCTGCCGGTGGACGCAACGTCCGCCGCCTACCGCCTCGCCGATCTGATCCGGCCGCACGACACACTCCGCAACTGGCTGTTACGGCACCGCTTCTGGGACGAACTCGCAGCCGCCGACGACACGAACGCCGACATCTGGCGGCTGCTCGCCGCCCGTCAACGAGCCGACATCAGCCTTGCCGAGGCCACGATCGCCCACCCCGGACTCCGCGCGGGGCACCTCGGCAAACTCACCGAACTATGGCCGACCGTCCAAGCCGCGTTCTTCGAGCGCCTCGCCCGAGGTGAAGCGCTCGACCATTCACTGCTGCGCACCTGGTTCACCCAGCGGATCAGCAAGCCGACCTCCAAAGAGAACGCCGGCGTCCCGGTATCCGTCCAACGGGTGATCGAAGACCTTGCCGGGGAACTCGGCGACCCGGAGGCGCACGGCGGCGCGGCCAGGATCAAAGAAGCACGACGCCGCATTTCGCCGGTACCACGGGCGCGCCATGCGGCCCTGGTATGCGACGCCGAGTTCATCGACTTCTTCGAGAAGACCACCCCGCATGACGCACACCTTGCCCCGCCCGAGGCCCGGCACCGCCCCCTTCCCAGCTCCTTACTCGTAAACGCCGACCAGTGGGAGAAGAGCGACCTGGTCCCCACCCTCTTGAAAGAGCGGGGGCTCACGCCATGGCCGGTGCTGGGAAGCGGTGACATCCTCGTCCTCATGTGCGTCGGCATGGCGCCCAAGAACGACCCCGGCGACACGGAGGGCCACGCGGCCGTCCGGAAAGTGATCGACTGGGCTTCCAGGCACCGCGGCTCCCTCGCCCGCCCCGGCCGGGTCCGGCTGCGCCTCCTGGCCAGCGACCAGACGATGGACCGCGCCGAGGCCTGGGTGAACCTCGCCCGCTCGACCGCGCCTGCCGGCGCACTCGATGGCGCCGTTTTCGGCCCGTTCTCCACCGAGCCAGATGGCGTAACCGACATCAGTACGGCGATCCTGGCCGACCTCGGGAAGGCGAAGCCGACCGGCCGTTACGGCTCGACCAGCCTCCGGGACGTGGACGAGGTCCTCCTCGTCATCAACTCCGGAAAGCCCGTCACGGTGAACGGGATGATCGCCGCGGGTGTCCAATGGTCCCTGGAAGCGGCCTGCCCCCTGCGCGTAGCGGAACTCGGCCGCGACCGAGCCCTCCGATCCGTGATCCGGGAAGCCGACCTCACATTGTGCCGCCTCGGCGTGGACGCACGAATCGCCCGCCTGGCATCGTCGGCTGTCCGGCGCCTCGACACCCGAACGGCCTGGCAGCTGCTCTCCAACGCCTCACCGTCCCTCACCGCCACCCGTAACGCCGCCGCCGAATTCCACGGTGACCTATACGGCACCGCACCCTTGGCGATGGACACCGACGCCCGTTACGCACTCGCTTGCCAACGCCTCGAACTGATCGCGCACGCCCTGGCCGACGAACCATGGCCCGCCTGCTACACCGCCATCGAGTCACTCCGCCCAGGACTATTCAACTGGGGCCCCTGGAAACTCCTCATGCAGGAAGCGCCAGCGCTCAGGTCCCTCAACAGACTCCGCAACGAAAGCCCCTATGCCCATCTACTCGATAAACTACGCGACGCAAAACGGACGCAACCATCCACCAAGAACATAAGACTCTCGAAAACACCACCGAGTCGAGACCGGGTGGTCGAATTGCTTCACCAGTCAGCCACCGAACTCCGTGCGCTCCGCAGTGCGGGCAACCACTCGAACGAGAGGGACCAAGACCTGGTCGCCCGCTACACACGGCTGGGCGAGCAGCTCGATGACCTGGGAAAGGACGCCCGTTGAGCGATGTCATCCGGCACATCCACGCGTCCCAGTGGCAGAACCGAGGTTGGCGCACACCCCGAAAATTGGTCATGACCTGCGACGATGCCCCGCCAGAGATCATCAACCCAGCCTTCGGGCAGCCGTCCAGCCGGAGGTTGGCGCATGATCTTGCAAACCTGCAGGTCAGAAGCCACTAATCTGGGGTACTGTCGCAGGCCGCCACAAAACCGCATCGGATTGAAACGGCAGCTCTTCCAGGGCCTTGCGGCGCGAGTAAGTCGCAGGCCGCCACAAAACCGCATCGGATTGAAACCGACGCCGTTCGGCCCGGGGACGATCACGGTGTGTGTCGCAGGCCGCCACAAAACCGCATCGGATTGAAACGAGGTCGAGGTCGTGAAGCGCGGCAGGAACAACTAGTCGCAGGCCGCTACAAAACCGCATCGGATTGAAACACAGTCGGTGGTGTGGGCGTGTGCCATTGGATTTTAGCCGCAGGCCGCCAAAAAACCGTATCGGGAACATTGGCAGTGGTGGACCTCCGTGGATAGATGGAAAGTTGGGGCGGTTGTGGTGATTGCTTGACTTGAGTGGTCGTTTCGCTGATACTTGTGTGGTTCGACGGCTCAAGGGTCGAAGAGCATTTGAGGCTTTGTGCCTCCTGAGGAAGGCCGTGGTTCCCAGGTTCTCTGCCTGAGGGACGGACGGTCTGCTGGAATGCCTCAGGAGGTTTCGTGCGGCCCGTCGCCCATCTTGCTGATCAGGACGATGCGATCGCGTTCGCCGCGTTCCACACCCTCGTTTCTCCGGCGCTGCGCGCTGTCGCGCGTGGTCCGCTCCGGCGGGCTCGGCACTCTGGCCGTGCCTGTGAGGCGCCGGTCGGCGCCGGGTGGTGTGCCGAGTGCGAGGCGTCCGCTGACGATCTGGTTATGGAGAGCTTCACCCGGTTGCGGGCGGCGCTCGTAGGACCGTTGCCGACAACCCGGTCCGGGGAGCCGGTCCGCGAGATGGCTTTGGTGTGTGAGCACCTGATGTCCGCGGAGGCGGGCGAAGAGTCCACAGCCGCCTTGGCGGTGAAGCTGCGGGATGGCGCGACCGAGGGCGAGGACGCGTGGTTGCGCGCTGCACGAGCGCAACTCGTCCACTACCCGCTTGGTCTGTTGGAGGAGCGTGTGCGGCGAGCGGACGCGGTCCGGCGAGGGGCGTCGGCGCGCCCGGAACGGGATCTGCGGCAGGCGGCGTGGGCGGCGCCGCTCCGACAGGACGCCACCATACTGGACCTGCTCGTCCTCGCGGTGTTCCGTGCCCGGCGCGGTGTCCCCGAACTGTTCGACGTGCCAGACGACCTTCGGGAACGCCACGATCTGTCGCGTGCCGAGGCGGCTCGCCGGATGGCGGAGGCGCTGTGTGCACTGCGCAAGACCAATCCCGCGTTCTTTGCCGCCAACATCGGTGATGCCGTGCCCAGTGGCCTCGACGTCACCGTGGACGGTCCGGAGGACCAGCTCGAGGCCGCCGCGAGCCGTGAGGCCGCGCGCGCGACGATGCGTCGGCTCCTCGCCGGTGGAGCCGATGAGCCGGTCGCGCAAGCAGGCCGGCGCCTCGCCTACCGGGCTGTCGTCGCGGCGGTGTGCGCGGTGGGCTCGGGCCGGCGGAGTGATCCACTTGAGGTGGCTGAGGCGAAGCTGGGGCTCGCGCCGAGACCAGCCGGGCGTCTGGTCCGGCGGCTGGCGGTGCTGGTGGCGGCAGCCGGAGTGGACTGGTCCGAGCGGCTCACCGTGGAGCCGCCCACCGGAGGATCTCCTCGGCGAGCCGGTCGGCGTCCCGGACGGTGAGCGCGACGTGGATCGTTCGGCCACTGGCCTCCAGGGTGAGTATTAGACCGTCAGACTCGGGCCGCACCGCGAATCTGTGGAGCGCGTTGGGTGTGTCGTCACTGAGCGGCTGTTCGCAGACAAGAAGACCTGGATGCGGCAGGCAAGCTGCCAGCTCGTTCCCGGCCGAGGAGAACAGATCCGCGAGGTCGGCGCTGATCGGGGGTTCTTCGAGATCGGCGCGGAGGGTCAAAGTCGTCTCGCCGGTCAAGGTCAGGACAGCGAACGGTCCGTGGAACCAGACGGTGACGCCTCCGGCCTGGATCTCGCGGGGCCCGTACGGGCGGGCGCGGACACGCTGCGCGTAGGTGCTCGGGCGGTTCATCTGGGTATTGGGAGTACGTGGCCCATGCCGACGGTGGTGCGGTCGCCGATGCCCGCGTAGGCGCTGAATCGGACCAGGGCGTCCAGGCCCGCTTGGGCTTGAGGGGTGGTGCGGCGAGTGTCCGCGATGCGGTAGGTGATCTGCCCGATGCTGCCGCGCACGGGCGGGACATTGGCCTTGAGCAGGTGTTCGGCCATCGTCAGCCGGTAGTCGGCGACTTCAAGGTTCTGCGTGATGGCGTGGGCCGTCGCCTCGTCCAACGGTGCCTGGGGGGCGAAGGCGTTCCATTTGCGGTACAGGTCGGAGAAGACCCATTCGGGTTCGGGGAAGGGACGGACGCGCCGCGCGCCCTCTTCGCGGGCGGTGAAGAACGCGACGGGTGTGACGACCCGCAGTGTCCACTGATCGGCGGGACGCGCGGCCGCGAGGAGGTCGGGGAAGGGGGCGGCGCCGGCCAGTTCGACGGTTGCGATCTTGTATTGGCAGCGTGCTACCCGCACATTCGTGGTTGCCGCGAGTGCCGGGAGGACGGAGGCGGTGAGTGAGTCGGCGAGTATTCCGACCTCGAACCGCACGTGCTTGCTGGAGGCGCTGGCGCGCCGGTCCCGATCGTCCAGCAGCGGGGTGAGCGCGAACGGCTTGGGCGGCTTGGTTTCGTGGAGTGCGTCCGAGAGGCCGTCTTCACCCGAGTCGCGCAGCGCGGCCAGGAACGCGGCGTTGACGGCCGGGCCGGTGTGCGGTGGCGGGACGGGTGGGCGC
>NZ_SMKK01000130.1 GCF_004348425.1 Actinomadura sp. 7K507 | reverse complement strand
GGCCAGCAGGATCGTGGCGAGGCCGATCGGCAGGTTGATGAAGAAGATCCAGTGCCAGCTCAGCGCGTCGGTGAGGACACCGCCGAGGACCTGGCCGATGGACGCGCCGGCGGCGCCGGTGAAGCTGAAGATCCCGATGGCCATGGTGCGTTCGCGGGCGTTGGTGAACAGCGTGACGAGGATGCCGAGGACGACGGCGGTGGCGAGGGCGCCGCCGACGCCCTGCGCGAACCGGGCGGCGATCAGCAGGCCGGACGAGGTGGCCGCGCCCGCGAGCAGGGACGCCGCCGTGAACACGGCGTTTCCGGCGAGGAACAGCGTCTTGCGGCCGAGGAGGTCGCCGAGCCGTCCGGCGAGCAGGAGCAGGCCGCCGAGCGGGATCAGGTAGGCGTTCATGATCCAGCTGAGCCCGGCGGGGGAGAATCCGAGGTCGTTCTGGATGGCGGGGGCGGCGACGGTGACGATGCTGCCGTCGAGGATCGCCATGAGCATGGTGGTGGACAGCACGCCGAGGGCCGCCCACCGGGAGCGGAGGAAGGAGGGCGCGGTCGTCTTCTGGTTGAGGAACACAGAAGCGACCGTAGCAGATGGTTTTGTTAGAGACGATCCCTATCGGAACTATTTTGTCCGCTCGCGTGCCCGCCGTACCGGCTGCGGGCTCTCCGACGGGGTGGCCAGATGCCCGGCGACCAGGGTGTTCATGGCACCCAGGAACGCCTCGCGCTGCTCCGCCGGAAGGGTGCCGAGGGCCGCCTCGTGGACGCCGTCCGCGATCTCCTGGCTGCGCGCGGCGACCCGCGCCCCCTCCTCGGTGACCGCGATGATCCGGGCCCGCCGGTCCGTGGACGACGGGCGGCGCACGGCGAGGCCGGCCTTCTCCAGGGCGTCCACCGTCACGACCATCGTCGTCTTGTCCATGTCGCCGATCTCGGCGAGCTGGACCTGCGTGCGCTCCTCCTCCAGCGCGTGCACCAGCACGCAGTGCATGCGCGCCGTCAGCCCGATCTCGGCGAGCGCCGCCGCCATCTGGGTCCGCAGGACGTGGCTGGTGTGGTCGAGCAGGAACGACAGGTCCGGACTGGTACGTGCGGGGGACATGCGCGGGGCCATGGAGGTCATGCCTCCAGCCTACCCAAATGGGTTCGTTATAGATTATCTAGGAACAGCTGCATTTCGTCGTCTATCCTGGTGCCATGAACCGCACCGCGTGCCCGAGCTGGTGGCCGTCCTAAGGACGGCCGACACTCACGCGCAGCGCGCATGCCAAGGGCCGTCCGCCGGACGGCCCTTCTCTCTTCCCCGGTGACGCGGCCCGTACCGGCAGGACGGCGCCACACCGATCCGAGGAGAGACCGTGGAAACCGCCCTGGAAGAACGCACCGCCCTTGAGGAGCGCGTCGCCGCCGAGCCCGGCGCGTTCCGGATCCTGACCGGCGACCGGCCCACCGGCCCGCTCCACCTCGGCCACTATTTCGGCACGCTCGCCAACCGCGTCCGGCTCCAGCGCGCGGGCGTCGAGCTGTTCGTGCTGGTCGCCGACTACCAGGTCCTGACCGACCGCGACATCGCCGACCACCTGTCCGAGCACGTCGAAGGGCTGACGGCCGAC
Organism: Actinomadura sp. 7K507; assembly: GCF_004348425.1. GTDB lineage: Bacteria > Actinomycetota > Actinomycetes > Streptosporangiales > Streptosporangiaceae > Spirillospora. The sequence goes on along the minus strand of NZ_SMKK01000130.1, from coordinate 24,443 downwards.
TACCTCGCCGCCGGAATCGACCCGTCCGCCGCGACGATCTTCCGGCACAGCGCCGTCCCCGCCCTCAACCAGCTCATGCTGCCGTTCCTGTCGCTGGTGTCGGTCGCCGAACTCCAGCGCAACCCCACCGTGAAGGACGAGATCGCGGCGTCGCGGCAGGCGTCGGTCAGCGGGCTGATGTTCACCTACCCCGTCCACCAGGCAGCCGACATCCTGTTCTGCAAGGCGAACCTCGTCCCGGTCGGCCGGGACCAGCTCCCGCACCAGGAGATCACCCGGACGATCGCGCGCCGCTTCAACGAGCGCTACGGGCCCGTGTTCCCCGTCCCCGACGCGCTGCTGTCCGCCGCGCCCAGCCTCCTCGGGACGGACGGCCAGAAGATGAGCAAGAGCCGCGGCAACGCCATCGCCCTGTCCGCCGGACCGGACGAGACCGCACGGCTGATCAGGGGCGCGGTGACGGACGGCGACCGGCACATCGCCTACGCGCCCGAGACCCGTCCCGGGATCTCCAACCTGGTGCTGCTCGCCGCGCTCTGCCAGGACCGCGACCCGCACGCCATCGCCGCCGAGATCGGCGACGGCGGCGCCGCGGCGCTCAAGAAGGCCGTGACCGACTCCGTCAACGAGTTCCTGCGCCCGATCCGCGCCCGCCGCGCCGAACTCACCGCCGACCGGACCTACCTGCGCCGCGTCCTCGCCGAGGGCGACGAACGCGCCAACGCCGTCGCGGAACGCACCCTCGACGAGGTCAGGACCGCGATGGCGTCCTAGTCAGGTGAGCTCCTTGAACAGGAGGTAGAGCACGAGGAACGCCGCGAAGCCCAGGAGCAGGCTGCCGACGGCGTTGACGGCGGCCTTGGTGTAGGAACGGTCCTGGATCAGGTGAACGGTGTCGAGTTCGAAGGTGCTGAACGTGGTCAGGGCACCGCACAGGCCGGTGCCCATCAGCGCCTCGACATAGGTCCCGCTGCCGGCCCCGCCCACGGCGCCCAGGATTCCCGCGCCGAGCAGGTTGACGGAGAGCGTGCCCCACGGAAACGACTTGCCCGCGGCCGCCTTGACGTAGCCGTCCACGACATAGCGGACCGTGGCTCCCACGGCACCGCCCGCCAGGACCAGGATCACCACGATCAGGGTCGTCACGCCGTTCCTCCGGGGTCGTGGTGCGGGATCTTCCGTCCCAGCACCAGGCCGACGGCTATCGCGACCCAGCCGAGCACCACGCTCGCGACCGCGTAGCCGATGCCCAGGCCGACCTTGCCGCCGTCGCCGAGGGTGAAGATGTCGTCGATCAGGTGCGAGAACGTGGTGAACCCGCCCAGGTATCCGGTCACCGCCAGCGGACGCGCCCAGGGATGGGGACGGCCGCTGAGCAGATAGCTGGTCAGGATCCCCATGGCGAGGCAGCCGAGCATGTTGATCGTGAAGGTGTCCCAGGGAAAGCCCAGGGTGCTCGTCGGGATCGCCTGGCCGAGGCCGTATCGGGCGAGTGCGCCGAGCGCCCCTCCCACCGCGATCTCCGCGATGACCCGCGGCTTCACCCCGGGCGCGGGCGGGCGCCCCTTGTGCGGGTGGAGCACGCGGGCCTCGGCCCGTTCGCGGTTGTGCAGGCGCCCGGCCAGCGCTCCCCTCATGACCCGTCCTTCAAAGGCACGTCCTTCGCCGGCACGCCGAGCAGCAGGCGGCGGACGGCGTCCCAGGTCCGCAGGAACGCCGCGTCCACCTCCGGGGACAGGTCGCCGAACATCCGGACCCACGCACCGCAGTCGCCGGGCAGGACGCTCGCCCCGCCGCGCAGCCCCGTCCCGGCGAGCGCCTCGTGCATGACGTCCGCGACCTGCCGGGCGGGTTTCGCCCGGGTGACGACGTACAGGGACGCCATGAGCCCGAAGCCGCCCATCACCGCGGGCCCGGTCACCTCGTCCTCGTCGGGGACGAGCCGGACCGGGTCCGCGAACAGGAGGCGGCCGTCCGGGTCATGGACCTCCAGGTCGCTGCAGTACGCGGTGTAGGCGTGCCGCTCCCCGCGGGCCAGCCGCCCGGCCATCAGCTTCTCGCCGAGGACGACGGTCGCCTCCGGGTCGGCGGTGACGTCCATGCGCTGGTAGAACCGCGCGTCCCCGAACGGGATCGTCGTCGCGGGCAGGTACTCGACGTGGCTGCCCGGCGCGGCGGTGAGCTCGACGACCTGCGTGGCGTAGTCGTGCTCCATCCGGTAGAGCCGCGTGGCGGTCTGGGTGGTGAAGTGCACGGCCGTCCCCGGCCCGCACTCCAGGCCGATGCGGTACCGGTCGCCCTGGAGGACGCCGCCTCCGGACGACATGAACATCACCTGCGGCATGTCCGGCCGGGCGGGGTCCGAGTACAGCGGACGGGTGGTGTGCAGCGGCGCCTTCTGGAAGTGGCCGGTCAGCTCCGTCCGGCCGCCGGCGACCGCGAAGCCCAGCTCCAGGACGCCGACCTTGCCCGGCGACCCGACCGGGAGCGTGTCCGGTACCGCGGCGTGCCGCGCCACCGCGGCGGGCAGCCACGCCGGGGCGCAGCGCTCCGGCGCCGTCCGCGCGGGCCCGGTGTCCGCTTCGCCCGGGCCGCTCGCTTCTCCCGGCGCGCCTGCTTCTCCCGGCGCGCTCGCTTCTCCTGGGCGGGCCGTCACGCCGGTGAGCACATCGCCTCCCGCCGCTCCAGGACGAAGTCGGCGACGTCGGCGACCCCGGTCCCGGTGAGGCAGTCGGTCAGCACGATCGGGCGCGTCCCGCGCACCTTCCGCGCGTCGCCCTCCATCACCGACAGGTCGGTGCGCACGTACTTCGCGATGTCGATCTTGTTGATGACCAGCAGGTCCGAGTCGGTGGTGCCCGGCCCGCGCTTGCGCGGCATCTTCTCGCCCTCGGCGGTGTCCAGGACGAACACGTACACGTCGGCGAGGGCCGGGCTGAACGTGAGCGTCAGGTTGTCGCCGCCGCTCTCGAACAGCAGCACGTCGATGTCGGGGAAGCCGTCGAGCAGCTCCGACGCCGCCGCGAGGTTCATCGTGGGATCGTCCCGGACGGCCGTGTGCGGGCACGCCCCGGTCTCGACGCCGACGACGCGCTCGGGGTCCAGCGTGCCCGCCAGCGTGCGGCGGACCTGCTCGGCGTCCTCCTGCGTGTAGATGTCGTTGGTGATCACGCCGGGCCGGTGCCCCCGCTCCACCAGGACGGGGACCAGCGCCTCGATGAGGGCGGTCTTCCCCGACCCCACCGGCCCGCCGATGCCGATCTTGTAGACCTGCTCCAGTTCCATGGCGTCCTCCGCATCGTTGATCAGGCGTTTGATCGGGTCAGGTGATGAACAGCCGGGTCTCGGCCCGCTCGTGCAGGGCCGCGACCGCGTCCGCGGCGGGCGCCGTGGCGTGCAGGTCCCGCGGGTCCCGGGCGGCCAGCGCCGCCCCCGCCGCCCGGACGACGTCCGGCCGGACCTCGCGGAGCAGCGCCTGCGCCCTCCGGAAGTCGATCCGGCCGAGCCGCACCCCCGCCGCCGCGCAGCTCGCGGTGAAGGCGTACAGGTCGCTCGCCACCGCGTCCCGGACGGGCACCCCGAGGCCCGCGTGGATCGTCCCCACGACGACCGGGTGCGTGCCGGGCGTCGCGCCGTCCGCGACCAGGGCGGCCAGCCGGGCCGCCGGGGCCGAGCCGAACGCCGGGCCGGCGGTGTCCAGGACCTGCCGCCCGGTGCGCACCGAGGCCGTCCGCTGCTCCCGGCTGAGCTTGATGGCGTGAAGTCTGCGGTCGGTCTCCACAAGCAGGTCCCAGTCGTCGGCGGTCACCGCGCGGTGCGCCAGCGCCAGTGCCGCCGCGTCCCCGGTGCCCGCCGCCCGTACCAGGTCCGACACAAGGTCGCGCAGGTCCTCGGCTCCGGTCATACCGAGCTGGACATGGCCCTCCAGCCCGTGCGACAGCGTGTAGAGCCCGCTGGGGAAGCCGGAATCGGTGAGCTGGAGCTGCGCCAGCAGCGCCTCCAGCTCACCGGTCTCCGGCGGTATGCCCGTCATTCGAACCGGCCTGTCATGCGATGAAGTGCAGCCGGTTCAGCGGCAGCTTGCTGGCCGGCTCGATGGACACCGGATCCCCGTCCACCGTGACCCGGTAGGTCTCCGGGTCCACCTGGACCTCGGCCAGCGTCGAGTTGTACATCATGTGCCGCTTGTCGACGGTGCGGCACTGCCGCACCGGCTTGATGATCCGCTCCAGCCCGAGCTTCTCCGGGACGTCCTCGGAGATCGCCGCGTCGGACATGAACGTCACGCAGGTCGACCGGAGCGCCCTGCCGTACCCCCCGTAGGTCGGCCGCAGGTAGACCGGCTGCGGGGTGGGCAGCGAGGCGTTCGGGTCGCCCATCTGCGCCCAGCTGATCAGCCCGCCCTTGACGACCATGGACGGCTTGGCCCCGAAGGAGTGGATCGGCCACAGCACGATGTCGGCGAGCTTGCCGTCCTCCAGCGTCCCGATCTCGTCGGCCATACCGCTGGTACGGGCCGGGTTGATGGTGACCTTGGACAGGAAGCGCAGCACGCGCTGGTTGTCGTTGCGCGAGGAGTCCCCGGGCAGGCTGCCGCGCTGGTCCTTGCAGTGGTGGGCGACCTGGAAGGCCCGGGTGACCGACTCGCCGACCCGCCCCATCGCCTGCGAGTCCGAGCCGATGATGCTGATGATGCCGAGGTCGTGGAGCACCGTCTCCGCCGCGATGGTCTCGGCGCGGACGCGGCTCTCGGCGAACGCCAGGTCCTCGGGGACGTCGTAGCTGAGGTGGTGGCAGACCATCGTCATGTCCAGCAGCTCGTCCACCGAGTTCATCGTGTAGGGCAGCGTCGGGTTGGTCGACGCCGGCAGCACGTTGGGCTCCGAGGTGATGCGCAGGATGTCGGGCGCGTGCCCGCCGCCCGCCCCCTCGGAGTGGTAGGTGTGGATCGCGCGGCCGTCGATCGCGTTGATCGTGTCCTCCACGAACCCGCCCTCGTTCAGCGTGTCGGTGTGGATGGAGACCTGCACGTCGTGGTCGTCGGCGACGCGCAGGGCGGTGTCGATGACCATGGGCGTCGAGCCCCAGTCCTCGTGCACCTTCAGCCCGCACGCGCCCGCGCGCAGCTGCTCGTCCAGCGGGCCGGGCAGGCTGCCGTTGCCCTTGCCGTAGACGGCGATGTTGATCGGGATGTCCTCGTACGCCTGAAGGATCCGGGCGATGTTCCACGGCCCGGGCGTGCAGGTGGTCCCGCGGGACCCGTCGGCGGGTCCCGTGCCGCCGCCCAGCAGCGTGGTGATGCCGTTGCTGAGGGCGTGCTGCGCCTGCTGCGGCGCGAGGAAGTGGACGTGGGTGTCGATCGCGCCGGCCGTGGCGATGAGGTTCTCCCCGGAGATCACCTCGGTGCCCACGCCGACGATCAGGCGCCGGTCCACCCCGTTCTGCGTGTGCGGGTTGCCGGACTTGCCGACCCCGGCGATCCGCCCGTCCTTGATCCCGATGTCGCCCTTGACGACGCCGAGCAGCGGATCGATGATCACGGCGTTGGTGATGACCGTGTCCAGGGTGGTCGTCGCGTTCAGCGAGGCCGGGTCCGCGGACATGCCGTCCCTGGCCGTCTTGCCGCCGCCGTACTGGGTCTCGTCGCCGTAGTGGCCCTCGTTGTAGTCCTTCTCCACCTCCACGACCAGGTTGGTGTCCGCCAGGCGGATCCGGTCGCCCACGGTGGGGCCGTACATGCCCGCGTACTTCTCGCGGGTGATCGTGGTCGCCATCGTCAGCCCTTCTTCGATCGGCCCGCGCCCGCCTTCGAGCGCTTGGAGCGCTCGGCGGGGGCCTTGTGCCCGTTGCCGGATCCGTTGCCGCCCGGCATCTCGCTGTCCAGGTAGCCCCACTCGTGCATCCGGCTGATCGCGGCCTCCCGCGCCGCCCCGGAACGGACGCTGCCGTTGAGCAGGCCGCCGAATCCGACGATGCGCATGCCTCCGCCGTACTCGACGAGCTGGATCTCCTTGGTGTCTCCGGCCTCGAACCTGACGGCGGTGCCCGCCGGGATGTCGAGGCGCATTCCGAACGTCTTCTCGCGGTCGAAGCTCAGCGCCCGGTTGACCTCGAAGAAGTGGAAATGCGACCCGATCTGAATGGCCCGGTCGCCGGTGTTCTGCACGGTCAGCGTCTCTCTGCGCTGACCGGCGTTGAGCTCGATCTTTCCTTCGCCGAACATGTAGACGTCATCCGCCATGAGCCGCCGCCCCCTCCAGGGTCGTCTCGGTGTTTTCGGGAAAAGCATGGTGATGGTGCTGGTGCCCATTTCCCGCATCGTGGGAATGAGAATGGGAATGGGAATGCCCGTGACGGGTGGCCACGGCAAGGCCGTCGTCGCCGTCGCGCTCCCAGCGGCGCTCCGCCTCCGCGACGCGTTCGCGGATCAGGGCCGAGATGGCCGCCGGCCGGAGCAGCGGCCCGGCGGAGACCGCTCCGGGGCACGCCGGAGGCGGGACGAACGAGGCCGGGACCAGCGTGACCTCGCGGGCCCCCAGGCGGTGGCAGCGCTCCACCCCTTCGGCGGCCCCGGGCTCGCCGCCGTCCAGGGCGACCTCCACCCGGTGGACGGGCAGGTAGTGCCAGACCAGCCGCGCGACCTTGAACAGCTCCGCGTCGGCGTCGGGCCCCGCGGCCGGTGCGACGAGCAGGACGGCCCCTGTGGTGGAGCCGGTGGTGGAGCCGGAATCTGGGTACGCGCCGTCCCCGGTTCGCGCGGCACGCATGACCGCCGCGCGGATCCAGCCCACGAGATGCGTCACCGTGCCGAGCGGCGCGGCGAGCAGCAGGTCGCCCCGCGGCCTGTCGCGCGCCGCCCAGGCCAGGGTCTGCGCGGACGCCGGCGCGAGATCGGGGTCGCGGCCCAGCGTCATCGGCACCACGACCGCGCGCCGCCGGTCCGCCAGCGCGGCCCGCAGTCCGTTTCCGGGGCCGCGGATCTCGCCGGCCCCGGGCATGGTGACCGGGGCCGCACCGGCGGCGATGCTCTCGTGGCCTCCGACCGGCAGGACGGCGCGTCCGGGAGATCCCGTCACGCGCCGGCGCCGACCGGGTCGTGGCAGGACACGAGCTTGGTCCCGTCGTCGAACGCGCACTCGACCTGGATCAGCTGCATCATGCCGCGGACGCCCGGCATCACGTCGTCCGGCCCGACGATCTGCTTGCCCAGTTCCATGCAGTCGGAGACCGACTTGCCGTCCCGGGCGGCCTCGACGATGGCGGAGCTGATCAGCGCCACGGCCTCGCCGTGGTTGAGCTTCAGGCCGCGCTGCCTGCGTTTCTCGGCCATCTGCGCGACGGTGAAGATCTGCATCTTGTCGATCTCTCGTGGTGACAGGTTCATCGATGCCCCTTTCCGAGCCCCTCACGTGGCCCGCCGGATCTTGGAGAAGAGTGGGACGGCGGCCAGGAACACCCAGGTGACCAGCACGAACGGCCAGGTCAGGGTGTGGCCGCCGACCACGTTGAAAAGGTTGGTGAGACCGGCGGTCAGGCCCGCGGCGGTCGCCGCCCCGATCGCCGCGTAGATGAGACCGGCGCGGCTGAGCACGACGAACGTCCCGGTCAGCGCGATACCGGTCAGCACCGCGTTGTAGCCGTACAGGCCCGCGCCGAGGTCCGCCGCCTGCGCGCCGAGCCACCACCCGGTCAGCAGGCCGATGAGGCTCGACACGGCCGCCGCCGCCGCGACCAGCCGGCTCGCCACCGCCAGCCCGATCAGGAAGATCAGCCCCACGTACCACTCGTCCTGGAAGAACACCTGCCCGACTCCGTTGAAGAAGCCGTGCCAGAAGTCGTGCCACGTCATCGCGGTGCCGGGGTCGGTGGCCGACGGCGGAGCGGTGTTGGAGTGGTCGGCCCACACCCGCGCGTACGACGGCGCGCCGATGGCCAGCACCAGCGCGACGACGCAGAACGGCGCGGTGAAGGTGGGCAGGTTGTACGGGGTGAGCACGGCGTTCATGGCCGAGGTGAGCACGCTGCCGGCGACCGCCCCGCCGATGACCAGTGCGACCGTCGACCAGGTCGCGCCCAGGTAGAGCACCAGCGCGACGCCGATGAGCGTCCCGTTGAAGCCTTCGAGGCCCAGGGAGACGCGGTCCTTCCAGGAGACCCCGAGCAGATACGCCGTCACGGTGGCGGTCACGACGCCCAGCAGCGCGAAGGCGCCGAACTGCCAGCCGCCGACGAACAGCGCGATGAGGAAGATCAACCCGGTCCAGACGCTGCTCTGGAAGTCGACCTGGGCGATGCCGCGCGGAATCGTCAGGAGAGCTTCCTTCGGCTGCGGCGCCGCCGGCTTCCGCTCCTCGGTGCGCGTGTCCGAGGACAGCGGTGGTGACGCCATCGGTGCTCTCCGATCGTCGGGAAAACCATGTTCGGGCGTGCGGCACCCCGGCATTCCTGTGGCTGGGCGACAACCAGCACAGTTCCCGCGTTCTCCCGCCACAAAAATCGGTCATCGCAAATTGTTGACCAAGTCATGGAATGTCGAGTTTGCCCCAGCGTCAGATGCGAACCATTAGGGGCGGAAGTGTTCCCGCCGCAGGTCTCGGGGGGAGACGGATCGACCGATTGGTTCTACATGTCGACCCAGTTCAACACGGGCGATTCCGCTTGGCTCATGGTGAGCACCGCAATGGTGCTCCTAATGACCCCAGGGCTCGCCTTCTTCTACGGCGGAATGGTCCGCTCGAAGAACATGCTGTCGATGCTGTACATGAATTTCATCTGCATCAGCCTCGTCACGATCCTGTGGTTCCTCTACGGGTACGGAATAGCGTTCGGCGATGACGTCGGCGGTGCCGGGATCATCGGCTGGGGCGACTGGCGTCTCGGCAACATCGGACCGGACGCGCTGCAGGGTCAGATCCCGGAACAGATCTACGCGTGCTTCCAGCTGACCTTCGCGATCATCACCGTCGCGCTCATCAGCGGCTCGATCGCGGGCCGCACGAGATTCGGGCCGTGGATCCTCTTCGTCATCGTGTGGGTGACGCTGGTCTACCTCCCCATCGCGCACTGGGTGTTCGCCGACACCGGCTGGCTCAGCAAATGGGGCGTGATGGACTTCGCCGGCGGCCTGGTCGTCGAGCTGAACTCCGGCATCTCCGGGCTCGCCATGGCGCTCGCGCTGGGGCCCGGCGTCGCGTTCAGGCGCGGGGAAGGACCTCGTCCGGGCAACATCCCGTTCGTGCTGCTGGGCCTCGGCCTGCTGTGGTTCGGCTGGTTCGGATTCAACGCCGGCTCGGCGCTGAGCGACGGCGCGCTCGCGACCCGGGCGTTCGTCAGCACGATGATCGCGGGCTGCTCCGGGATGCTGACCTGGCGGGCGGTGGAATGGCTCCGGTCCCGGCGCCTGACCAGGCTCGGCTCGTCCAGCGGAGCGCTCGCCGGGCTGGTCGCCATCACACCGTCGTGCGCCTTCGTCAGCGTCGAGGGAGCCTTCTTCATCGGCGTCGTGGCCGCCGTCGTGTGCACATACGCGGTGGAGTTGAAGCTCGTCGCCGGATACGACGACACCCTGGACGTCGTCGGCATCCACGGCGCCGGCGGGATCGTCGGGGTCGTGTCGCTCGGCTTCCTGGCCACCGGCTGGGAGCGCGGCTCGGCGGGCCTGTTCTACGGCGGCTCCCCGTCGGTGCTGGGCAAGCAGGTCGTCGCGGTGCTCGCCGTCGGCCTCTACGCCTTCGTCGTCACCTTCGTCATCGGCAAGATCATCGACCGCCTCTTCCGGATGCGGATGACCGAGGAGGAACAGGCCCAGGGGATGGACGCCGCGTTTGCCGACGACTGACGCCGGACGCCCCGGCCCGGTCGGCGAGGACGCCGCACCGGCCCACGCCCCCGGCCGCGCCCTCGTGCACGCACGCGGACCGCTCGCGGGAGCGCGGCGTCCCAAGCTCCAGCGGCGGCACGGAGAAGGCGACAAGAGCCACCTGACCAGCGCGCAGGGCCTGGTCGCGCTGTCGCTGGACGCCCTCAGCTCCGTCGCGTACGGTCCCGAGGCCATCGCTCTCGTGCTGGTCACCGCGGGCGTCCTGCAGACGCGCCTGACCCTGCCGGTCACGCTGGCCATCGCCGGACTGCTGGCCGTCCTGGTGGTGTCGTACCGGCAGGTGATCGCCGCACACCCGGACGGCGGGGGTTCCTACGCGGTGGCGAAGTCGGACCTGGGGCCCCGGATGGGGCTGCTGGCCGCCGCGGCCCTGGTCATCGACTACGTCCTCACCGTGGCCGTCAGCCTGGCGGCGGGCGCCGCGGCCCTCGCCTCGGCGTTCCCCGCGCTGCGGCCGCACCTGCTGGCGGTGTCGCTGGCGGTCCTGCTGGTGCTGACCGCGGTGAACCTGTACGGGATCACCGACAGCGCCCGGTTCCTGATGGTGCCGACCCTGCTGTTCATCGTCACCATCTTCGGCATCGTCGCGGCCGGGCTGATCCGGGGCCACCCGGTCGCGTCCGTCGGCGGGGCGCCCGCCCCGCACGCCCACGAGGCACTGGGCCTCATGCTCATGCTCAAGGCGTTCTCGGCCGGCTGCGCCGCCCTGACCGGCGTGGAGGCCATCGCCAACGGCGTGCCGATGTTCCGCAGGCCGCGCGTCGCGCGGGCGCAGCGCACCGAGCTGATGCTGGGCGCGCTGCTCGGCGCGATGCTCATCGGGCTGGCCCTGCTCATCCGGCGGGACGTCCTCGCCCCGCGCGAGGGCGTGACGCTCCTCGCGCAGCTCACCGCCGGCGCCCTCGGCACCGGCTGGCTGTACCAGGCGGCGAGCATCGTCGTCGCGCTCGCGCTGACGCTGGCCGCCAACACCAGCTTCGGCGGCCTGCCCGTCCTGCTCAGCCTGCTCGCCGAGGACCGCAGGCTGCCCCACCTGTTCACGCTGCGCGGCGAACGCCCGGTGCACCGGTACGGCGTGCTCGCCGTCGCGGCCGCCGCCGCGCTGCTGCTGACCGCCGTGGACGCCCGCACGCACAGCCTGCTTCCGCTGTTCGCCATCGGCGTGTTCACCGGGTTCACGATCAGCCAGACCGGGCTCGTCCTCCACTGGGCGCGGCTGCGCCCGCCGCGCTGGGCCGGCACCGCGCTGCTGAACGGGACCGGCGCGGCCCTCACCGGGGTCGCCACCCTGGTCCTGCTGGTCACGAAGTTCGGCGAGGGCGCGTGGGTGGTCGTCGTCACGGTGCCGCTGCTGATGCTGCTGTTCGCCCGCATCCGCCACTACTACGACCGCGTCGGCAGGGAACTGGGGCTCGGCCGCATCCCCGCGGAGCGCCCGGACGGGACCCGCGCGGACTGGCGGATCATCGTCCCGGTGGACGACCTCGGAGCGATGACCGGAAAGGCCCTGAGCACCGCGCTCAGCCTGAGCGGCGACGTCGTCGCGGTCGCCGTGTCCTCCGGCGAGGACCGCACCCGCGCCCTCCGGGAGCGGTGGGACCGGTGGGACCCCGGAGTGCGGCTGGACATCCTGCACAGCCCGCGGGACACGAAGATCCGTCCCGTCGTGGAGTACGTCAGGCAGGCCGTCGCGCGAGAGGACGGCCCCCACCTGGTGCTCATCCCGATCGTCGAGTCGAACCGTCCTCGCTACCGGTTCCTCTACGACCAGTGGAGCCTGCTCCTGGCGGAGGCCGTCCGTGAACACGTCCCGGGCGTCCCGGTGTGCATGGAGCCCTACCGGGTTTCGGGTGATCGCGTCAGGCGGGCTGGTGCGTCCGGGCCGCCTTGATCGCCTCGCGGAGGTGCTGCTCGTCCTCGTCGGTCAGGGACGTCCGGATCAGCTGCCCGCCGAGCGGGGCCATCTCGGGGATCACCTTGTCGGGGTTGCGCTTGTCCACGAGCAGGAACAGCGCCGCCGTCCCCGGCAGGAGGTGGCGGCCCAGGTCGCGCATGAACTCGTCATCGACCCCGACATCGGTGGAGGACCCGACCGCGGCCCCGGTCGCGCCGCCGAGAGCCATGCCGAGCAGCGGGTTGAGGAAGAGGAGGCCGATGAGGCCGCCCCAGGCGGCGCCTCCCAGCGCACCGGCGGCGGTCAGGTTCCTGGCCTGGTGAAGCTTGATCTTCCCCTTCTCCCGGTGCTCGACGATGACCATGTCGGCGAGTTCGATCACGTGCTCCTTCTGGAGCTGGGCGAGCTTGGCGCGCGCCTGCTCGGCACTCCCCAGGTCGTCGTAGGCGATGGCGATCAGGTCACTCATGGGTTCCCCCGGTGGGCCGCTGGCGATACCGAAATACTGCAATCGCTACCTACCTCCGAAATTCACCAGGAACTCCCGGCCTCCGGCCAATTCCGCCCGAAGTTTCGGCGATGTCCGAGCCAAGGGACCCGCCCGGCTCGCCTTTGCCGACCGATTGCGTTTCCCTGGGGTCGCGGCGGAGGGCGGGAGGGTAGCTGATGACGGGTGCCCGAAAAACGCGACCACGGTCCGCTGCCGGTGTTCCTCATCATGCTCACGGCCATCACCGGGCTGGTGGACGCGGTCACCTACCTCGCGTTCGGCAACGTCTTCGTCGCGAACATGACCGGGAACGTCATCTTCCTCGGCCTGCGGCTCGGCGGAAGCGGTGAGGCGTCGGGCGTGCTGGTGGCGACGACCGTTTCCGGCGTCTTCTTCTGTGTCGGGGCGGCTCTCGGTGGCCGGACGGCATTGACGCGGGTCATGCACCGGGGCCTTCTGCTGTCGGTGGGGGCCGCCGTCCAGGCGTGCGGCCTCGGCGCCGCCGCCCTGCTGGTGACGGTGGCCGGCCACAGCCCGGCGTTCGAGCGCTGGACGCTGATCCCGCTGCTGGCCACCGCGATGGGATGGCAGGTCTCCCTCGCGCTGCGCCTCGCCGTGCCCGGCTTCAGGACGGTCGTGATCACGACCGCGATGGCCTCCCTCGTCGCCGAACGCTCCCAGTCGAGGAGGCAGGCCGCGCAGCGCGCCCTCTCGGTCGCGGCGCTGCTGCTGGGGGCGATGACCGGAGCGCTGCTGATCAGGCACCTCGGCGTGGCGACCGCGTTGTGGACCGGAGCCGCGGTGCTGGCGGCGGTCTCGGCCGGCGGCTACTTCACCGCGCGGCAGGAGGGCGCCGAAAGATGGGGCTGAGGCGCCTAACGCCGGGCGAGGCCGTCGAGGACGGCGGTCACCAGGTCGTCCACGGCCTCCGCGGAGACCCGGTGGGCGGCGCCGCGGCCTTGCAGCAGTACCGACAGGACCGGCTCGTGGCACGCCCCGACGATCATGGAGGTCGCCGCGTCCACCCGGGCGTCCGGGGCGAGGCGGCCGAGGTCGCGCTCGGCCCGCAGGTAGCCGGCGAGCCGCCCGCGCCAGTCCCCGCCTCCGCCGTTCAGCGCCGCGAACCGGGCCAGGACCTCGGGGTGCGCGAGCAGCCCGGCCAGCGCCGGCAGGATCCCGTCGTGCAGGAGCAGCCCGTGCTCGACGTAGACGCGCAGGTTCGCCTCGACCGTCGCGGCGCCGGGCTCGGGCAGCGGCGGCAGCGTGCGCGCGACGGCCTCGACGCGCGCACGCATGGCGTGGGCGAGCAGCTCTTCCTTGTCGGCGAAATGGTTGTAGAGGACGCCGTCGGCGACACCGGCCGCACGCGCGATCGCCCGGACGGTCAGGCCCGCCGTCCCCCGCTCGGAGATCATCTGCTCGGCCGTGGCGATCAGATGCTCGCGCAACGTCCGGTCGCCGGCGCGCAGCGCGGCCGCTTTTCGAGGTGACATCACCCCGCATCGTATTGAGACGGCACCAAATCCCGCGCGCCCCCGGCCCGTCTCATGCGCGCGCCGTGACCAGCCAGGCGGTGCCCCGCAGCCGGACGGCGCCGTCCCGCTCGAACGGCCGCATCGCCTCCGTGAGGAGGTCGACCAGCTCCTCGCTCTCGCCGTAGTTGTAGCGGATCGGCCCCCAGCCGGCGAAGAACTCGCCCGCGTCGCGTGCGTCCCGTCCCTCGATCTGCTCGGCCTTCACCCGGCGGCAGGCCACGTCGCGGAACCCGGCCCCCTCCAGAACCTCGTGGACGCGGTCGGGATCGGACAGCGACAGCGGCCCGTGATGCCCGATCGGGGGCTCCTCACGCGACGGAAGCGCGGCGAGGACCGTTCCGAGGTCGCTCTCGCCGATCGGCGCCATCGACAGGAACGCCAGGCGGCCGTCCTCGCGCAGCGCCCGCCGGATGTTGCCGAACGCGGCGATCGGATCGGCGAAGAACATGACCCCGAACCGGCTGACCGCGACGTCGAACGCGGCCTCGGGGAACGGGTGGATCTGCGCGTCGCCCTGCTCGAACGTGACGTTCGTGGCGCCCTGCTCCTCGGCGAGGGACCGCGCGCGGGCGAGCATCGGCGCGGACAGGTCCACGCCGGTCGCGTCGCCGGACCGTGCCTGCTCGGCCGCGAGCCGGGTGACCTGCCCGCTTCCGCAGCCGACGTCGAGGACGCGGTCGCGCGGCCCGATCGCCGCGCCGTCCAGCAGGAACTCGTTGAACCCGCCGTTCCCGGCGTCGTACCGGTCGTGGTGATCGGCCCAGTGCCGCCCTTCGTAGCCGTTCCATGCCTCGTACTGCGCCGTGTTGACGATGGCGCCCGCCTTGCCGTCTCCCATGTCTCCTCCTCGTGAACGCATGTTCATGAACATAGGTTCATATAGAACCCGGAGTCAAGTGGCCGTGTGCCCGGGTTCGATAGAACGGAATTCTTCGTTCCGCTAGGATGGTGTGCATGGAGACCACGGCGCGGGTGCCCATGAGCGGGCGCAAGGCGCAGGCGGCGCGCAACGACGAGATCATCCGGCAGGCGGCGCGGGCGGTGTTCACCGCCGACCCCGGGGCGCCCATCTCGGCGGTGGCCGAGCACGCCGGGGTGGGGATCAGCGCGCTGTACCGCCGCTACAAGAGCAAGGACGAACTGCTCCAGAAGCTCGCCGACGACGGCATGGACCGCTACCTCGCCGAAGTGGAGGCGGCGCTGGACGACGACGGCGACGCCTGGGAGGCGTTCGCCGGGTTCATGCGCCGCTGCCTGGACATCGGCGCCGGCTCGCTCACCCTGCGGCTCGCGGGCAGCTTCGAAGTCACCGAGGACATGAGCCGCAAGGGGCAGGAGATCCACCTCGCGACGACGCGGCTGCTGGAGCGCACCAAGGAGGCGGGCGCACTGCGGCCCGAGATCGAGGTCGGGGACGTCTCGGTCACGCTGGAATACCTGCACGGCATCCGGATCGGCGACGACGAGCGCATGAATCTCCTGCAGCACCGCTACCTCGCCCTCATGCTGGACGCGATGCACGTGACCGGCGCACAGGAGCTTCCGGGCCCACCCCCCACCTGGCAGGAGCTCCGGGGACGCTATGACGACTGATTCCGTCGCCGCCGCCCCGGTCCTGGGGCGCAGGGCGCTGAACCGTGCGCTGCTGGCCCGGCAGATGCTCCTGGAGCGGCATGCGCTGCCGGTCCTGGACGCGATCAAGCATCTGGTCGGCATGCAGTCGCAGGCGCCGAATCCGCCGCGTCCCGACCCCGCTACCCCGGCGCGAAGTCACACAGGATCGAGTTCGGTGCCGCTCAGGACGAATCCAGGTAGCGCAGCACCGCCAGGACGCGGCGATGGTCGGTGCCCGTCGCCGCGAGGCCGAGCTTGGTGAAGATGTTGGCGACGTGCTTCTCGACGGCCCGCTCCGTGACCACGAAGGACGCGGCGATCGCGGCGTTCGTCCGTCCCTCCGCCATCAGGCCCAGCACCTGCCGCTCGCGGGGCGTCAGCGCGCCCAGTCCGGCCGCGGGACGGGACGCGCCGAGCAGGTGCGCGACGACCTCCGGGTCGAGGGCGGTGCCGCCGGAGGCGACGCGGGTCAGCGCGTCCACGAAGTCGTCCAGGTCGGACACCC
The DNA here is from genome assembly GCF_004348425.1 of Actinomadura sp. 7K507. Taxonomy (GTDB): domain Bacteria; phylum Actinomycetota; class Actinomycetes; order Streptosporangiales; family Streptosporangiaceae; genus Spirillospora. The sequence continues at coordinate 8,525 of NZ_SMKK01000130.1, read as the reverse complement.
GCTCCTTCAGCAGGTAGCCGACGCCCGCCGGGGAGGAGGCGAGCAACTCGGCCGCGTACCGCGTCTCCACGTACTGCGAGAAGAGCAGGACACCCGTTTCGGGACGTTCCCGGCGCAGCTCGATCGCGGCGTGCAGGCCCTCGTCGGTGTACGCAGGCGGCATCCGGATGTCGATCACCGCGACGTCCGGCCGGTGCTCGGCCACGGCCGCGTGCAGCGACGCCGCGTCGCCGACACCCGCCACGACCTCGTGCCCGCGCAGGCCGAGCAGGTGCGCCAGGCCGTCCCGCAGGATCACGGCGTCCTCGGCGATGACCACGCGCAGTCCGCGGGCGTCCGGGCCGGTCATGTCGTGCGGAGGGGGAGCGTGACGGTCACGGTGGTCGGTCCTCCTGCGGGGCTGTCCAGGTGCAGCTCGCCGTCCACCGTACGCACCCGCTCCGCCAGCCCGGCCAGGCCGCCGCCCGGACGGGGCCGCGCGCCGCCGTCCCCGTCGTCGGTCACGGCCAGCCGCAGCGTGCCGTCGCCCGGTTCGGTGGCCGCCACGGTCACGCGCCGGGCCGAAGCGTGCTTGGCCGCGTTCGCGAGCAGCTCGGACGCGCAGAAGTACGCGATCGACTCGATGGCCGCGGACGGGCGTTCCGGCAGGTCCGTCTCCAGCTCCGCCGGGACCGGGCTGCGGGCGGCCAGCGTCGCGAGCGCCGCGTCCAGGCCCTTGTCCAGGACGGCCGGATGGATGCCCCGCACCAGCTCGCGCAGATCGGAGATCGCCGCGCGGGCCCCGGTGTGCGCGTCGTCCACCAGCCGACGGGTGGCGCTGGGCGCGTCCCTCGGCAGCGTCTCCTTCAGCGCGGCGAGCGTCATGGTCAGCGAGATGAGCCGTACCTGGGCGCCGTCGTGCAGGTCGCGCTCGATCCGGCGGAGGGTCGCGGCCGCGTCCTCCACCGCGTAAGACCGGCTCTCCTCCAGGTCGCGGATACGGGAGTCGCGGGGACGGGGGCCGAGCAGCGAGCGCAGAACGGCCACGTCCAGCCGGGCGGCCAGCCGGACGGCGTGCGGCGCGAGCAGCAGCAGGACGGCGCCCGCCAGCGCGACCAGGAGGCTGCGCTGCCAGGTGTCGAAGTAGAAGTCGCCGACCGACCAGCCGCTCCTCAGCCCGCCGCTGGAGTCGCGCGTGGTCATCTCGTTGAGGTGAAGGGACCGCTGGATCGGATACGTCAGCAGGAGGAACCCGTACACCCAGGTCACGAGCACCGTGACGATGCCGAGCAGCGCCAGCGGCAGCCCGGCCAGCAGATGCAGGAACGCCCGGTAGCCGGTGCCGTCATGCGCGGCGCGCACCCAGGCTCGCAGCCCGGCCCGCGTCCGGGGCCGCTCCGGCGCGGGCACGTGCTCGTCCAGGAGGACGGCCGCGAGGCCCCGGTGCAGCGCGCCGAACCTGCGGGCGCCGCGCAGTACCGCCGCCGTCGCCGGGCCGCCGAGCCGGGTGACCGACAGGACCCCGCCGAACACGGCCGAGAGGAGCGCGTAGCAGAAACCGGCCAGTGCGAGCGGAGCCTTCGCGAGCAGGTAGAGGGTGTCCGCCCCGGCGCTGCGCAGCAACGGCTTCATCGGTCCATCGTCCCGCCCAGAACTCGCAGCATGAGCCGTTCCTGGAGCGCGGTGGCGTACTTCAGGATGACCGGCATCAATAGCAGCATGACGAGCCCGCCCGAAGCGTGGACGGCCCAGGCCCCGGCGAGAGTGGGTCCGCCCCAAGCGTCGTCGAGCGAGCCGCCCATCCCGATGAGCCACCGTCCCGGGTACAGCAGGTTGAGGACGACGATGGCCCAGCCGTATCCCGCCAACACCAGCGACAGAGCGTTGAGGGGCAGAGACAACAGCGCGGCGAGGATCGTGGAGAAGCGTCCCGCGTGCTCTGGCTCGACGTCCAGGAGACGGCGAGCGAGCGAAGCCTGGACGGGTGCGCCGGTCAGCGAGGCGATGGCGGCAGGGAGGGCCGCGACCGCGTACGCGGACCGCAGCCACAGCGTCCGGCCGTAACGTGAAGGGACGGCGACGCCGGAAACGGAGATCGTCATGGAACACCTCGTCATCTGAACGAACAGGTGTCTCCAGGCTCTTTCCCCGGCACCGCCCAGGTCGATCGTGGAACCACGCCCATGGGGGTTCGGTTAGCCGAATCCCGCTGTCGGGGCGTTGATCAGCCGAGGTCGCGGGCGCAGGGGGCCTCGTGGTCGGGGTCGAGGGCCTCCAGGAGGGCGCGGAGGGTCTCGCGGAACTCCAGCATCTGCTCGCGGGTCAGCGGGTCGAACAGGCGGCGCCTGACCTCGGTGACGTGGCCGGGTGCGGCATCGGCGAGAACCGCGAAGCCGTCGTCGGTCAGTTCGGCGAGCGTGGTGCGGCGGTCGGTGGCGTGCTTGGTCCGGCGCACCCACCCGGCCTCCTCCAGCCGGTTGACGGCGTGGGAGAGGCGGCTCGGCGACGAGTGGACGATCTCCGCCAGCTCCGTCATGGTCAGGGAGCGTCCGGGGGACTCAGACAGCATCGCCAGGATCATGTAATAGGTGTGCGGTATCCCCGAGTCGCGCTGGAGTTGCCGCTCGAGGACCTCGTTGAGCAGGCGCGACGTCCACAGGAAGGCGCGCCAGGTCTCCTGCTCGTCGGCGTCGAGCCACCGTGTGTCCGTCATGGATCCCAGCGTACCTGGAAGATTGAATCCTCAAGGCTTGAATGTTCAACTAAATCTGAGTATGTTGAAGTATCAAGTAAGGGAGATGTCATGAACCGGATGCCCGTCCTGTACCTCAGCCACGGCGCCCCGCCCCTCGCGGACGACTCCCTGTGGACCGGCGAACTGGCCCGCTGGTCGGCCGGCCTGCCCGAGCCGAAGGCGATCCTGATGGTGTCCGCGCACTGGGAGGAGGCGCCGCTGAGCATCGGCGCGACCCGCCGGGTGCCGCTCGTCTACGACTTCTGGGGCTTCCCCGAGAAGTACTTCAAGGTCCGCTACGACGCGCCCGGTGCCCCTGAACTGGCCGACGAGGTGCGCAAGCTCGTTCCCGGCGTGCACCAGGACGAGACGCGGGGCCTGGACCACGGCGCCTACGTGCCGCTGGTGGAGATGTATCCCGGCGCCGACGTCCCCGTGCTGCAGATGTCCATGCCGACGCTGGAGCCGGCGCGGCTCTTCGAGATCGGACGGTCCCTCGCGCCGCTGCGCGACCAGGGCGTCCTCATCGTGGGGAGCGGGTTCACGACGCACAACCTGCGAGAGATCGACATGAGGCTTCCCTCGGACGTCGCCGCGCCCGCGTGGTCGGCGGAGTTCGACGAGTGGGCGGACAAGGCCGTTCAGGGCGGCGACATCGACGCCCTGCTCGACTTCCGCGACAAGGCCCCGGCGGCCCGCATGGCGCACCCGAGGACCGAGCACTTCGCGCCGCTGTTCATGTCCCTCGGCGCCGGCCTGGAGAACGGCGCGGACAGCCCGTCGGGACGCCGGTCGGTCATCGACGGCTACTGGTACGGGCTGGCGAAGCGCTCGTTCCAGTTCGGCTGACCCCGCCTGGGACGCCTCCCGGGGACGGGGCCGGGCGTCACTCCGCCGGGGCGGCGCCGTTCATCGCGGCGGCGCCGTCCATCTGGGAGAAGCCCGTGCGCCAGGACGCGACCTGCGGCTTCCAGCCGAGGTTCAGCGCCTTGGCGTTGGACACCGGACGGCCCGTCGTGGCGGCGTGCTTCCCCGCGCTGCCCGGCGAGGCCGTGCCGAGCGCCGCGCTGTAGACCGGCAGCCAGTCGGCCGTCGTCGCCGGCTCGTCGTCGACGATGTTGACCGCGCCCGCCGGCCAGTCGAGCGCCGCCAGCGCCGCCGACGCGGCGTCGTCGGCGTGCACGAACGACGTCCACGACGAGGGCGCGAGGCGCAGGCTGCCCGCCCGCACCCGCTCGGCGATCGCGCCGTCCGGCGCGTACCACGTGCCGGGCCCGTAGAGCGCGCCGTACCGCAGCACGACCCCGCGCGGCATCTGCGCGACCGCGTTCTCGAGCGCCGCGACGCCCTCGTACGGCGGCAGCGACGTGTCGAGCGGGTCGGTCTCGGTGGCCGGCGCGTCCCCGGGGAGATACAGCCACGCGATGCTCTGCGCGATCATGGTCTCGACGTTCGCGGTCAGCGCGGCCTCGACCAGGTTGCGGGTGCCCTCGATCCGAAGCTGCGAGTTGGCCGCGAAGTCCTCGTCGCTCAGGTCGGTGAGCTGGTGGATCACCGCGTCCGGGCGCTCGGCCGCCACGGCCTTGCGCACGGCGGCGGCGTCGAGAACGTCCACGATCACCGGCGTGGCGCCGAGGTCGCGAAGCGTCCCGGCGCGTTCGGGGCGGCGCGTCGTCCCTGCGACCTCGTGGCCCGCCTGGACGAGCAGCGGGATCAGCCGGCGACCGACGACTCCGGTCGCTCCGGCGAGGAGAATCTTCAAGGGGGTACCTCCACGACTTTCACGCCTTTGTGGTCGTCTCGACGGCAGGATAGGCAGTCTCTCTTTCAATGGTCACGTCCGGCGTTCCGCATCGTGCCCCCGCGTCCCGGCCGGACGAAGTCGGACGAAGCGCACCTCCCCCGGTGCCACGTCCGCCATGAGCGTACCGCCGGGAAGCGCCCGAACGCGTTTCGCGACCGGCCCGGAAGAGAATTCTTCTCTTCTGATGGGGTTCGGTCACAGCGGAGGAACGGCGGACATGAAGATCACTCTCGTCCAGGGCGACATCACTGAGCAGGAGGTCGGGGCGGTGGTGAACGCGGCCAACTCGTCCCTTCTGGGCGGTGGTGGGGTCGATGGCGCGATCCACCGGAGGGGCGGCCCGGAAATTCTGGACGAGTGCCGCAAGCTGCGCGCGTCGCACTACGGCGGCGGCCTCCCGGTGGGCCAGGCGGTCGCGACGACCGGCGGCCGGCTGCCCGCCGCATGGGTCATCCACACCGTCGGCCCGGTCTACTCCGCCTCCGACGACCGCTCCGCCCAGCTCGCCTCGTGCTACCGCGAGTCCCTGCGGGTCGCCGACGAGCTCGGTGTCGACTCGATCGCGTTCCCCGCCGTGTCCGCGGGCATCTACGGCTGGCCCATGGACGACGCGGCCCGCATCGCCGTCGGGACCGTCGGCGCCACCCCGACGAAGGTCACCGACGCCCGCTTCGTCCTTTTCACCCCGGACGCCTACGCCGCCTTCGAACGCGCCGCCGGGGTGACCTAGCCGCTCGGTACTCAGGATGCTCAGTCCTCCTCCTTCGGCGGCGGGACCACCAGCGTCGGACGCCGGACGTGATGCAGAACACGTGTCGAGACGCTGCCGAGGATCACCGACCGGGCGCCCGCCAGCCCCCGCGACCCGGTGACGACGAGCGAGGCGTTCAGCTCGTCCGCGACGTCCACGATGGCCGCCCAGACCGGCCCGTCGCCGCGCTCGGCGCGGATCGTCACCTCGGTCAGTCCCGCGGCGAGGGCGATGTCGGCGCCCTGCTGCGCGAGGCGCTCGGCCTGCTTCGCCTCCTCGAAATCGGCGTCCTGGCCGCCGGCCACGGGAATCGCCGCCGCCAGCGGCGCCAAGCTGATCTGCGCCACCAGCGGCTCCCACACGGTCATGACGACGGTCGGCTCGGCTCGGAAATGCCGCGCCGTGTACTCCACGGCTGACCGCGCGTCTTCAGAGCCGTCATACGCAATAAGGATCGTCATACCGAACACCTCTCCAACTCCGCCCCGCCTGAACACGGAAGTGCCCAACATCACCCCAGGCAGCGACGGGTCTCGGGGGTCAGGTCGCTTCCCGGGAGCGGCCGGGGCCGGGCGGGCCGGCGAAGGCCTGGGCTATGTCCATCCAGCGGTCGGCGTCCGCGCCGGCGACGGTCAGGGCGAGGTCGTCGCGGTGGCGGCGCTGGGCGACCAGGTGGCAGAAGTCGAGCGCGGGGCCGGTGACCGACTGCGCGGCGTCCGGCGGGCCCCAGGTCCACTCCTCGCCGGCGGGGCTCTTCAGGACGACGCGGATCTCCTCGGCGGGCGGCTCCAGGCCGCGGTTGCGGAACGAGAAGCCGCGGGTCCGGACGCCGATGTGGGCGACGTGCCGGAGCCGGTGCGTGGGTTCGCGCCGTGCGCCCAGCGCGTCGGCGACGTCCTCGCCGTGCGCCCAGGTCTCCATGAGCCGCGCCGTCGCCATGGACGCCGCGCCCATCGGCGGCCCGAACCAGGGGAGGCGGGTCCCGGCGGGGACGGCGGCCAGGGCGTCGACCATGCGGCGCCGCCCGTCGCGCCAGCGGGCGAGGAGAGCGGCGGGAACCTCGGCGGCGCCTTCCTGAGCGCCCGCCTCGACGTACCCTTCGGGGTCGGCCAGGGCCTGTTCGATGAGCTTCGCGAACGCTTCGGCGTCGGTGGCCGCGACGAGCGCCTGCTCGTCGGTCCAGGCGAGGTGGGCGATCTGGTGCGCGATCGTCCAGCCCTCGGCCGGGGTCGGGTCCGCCCAGCGGGCGGCGGGCAGCGGCGCGACGAGGGCGTCGACGGAGTCGCCCTCGTCGGCCAGGTCGGTGAGCAGGCTGTTCAGGTCCGGCATGGCGTCAGGATCTCGCGGCGCTCCGCGCCCGTACAGGACGTGTTCCGACAAAACGGAACGGGTGTATTTCGTTCAGCCGAGGAGGGCGCGGGCGGCGGCGTAGTCGGCCTTGCCGTTGGGCAGGCGCAGGCCGTCGTCGGTGCGGACGAACGCCTTCGGGATCTTGTAGCGGGCCAGCTGGGCGGCGCAGCGCTCGCGCAGTTCCTCGTCGCCGGCGGCCCCGGCGGGACGGACCACCGCGACGATCTCGGTGCCCCAGCGTTCGCTCGGGCGGCCGACCACCAGCGCGTCCGCGATGCCGGGCAGCCCGCGCAGGACGTTCTCGACCTCCTCCGCGAACACCTTCTCCCCGCCGGTGTTGATCGTCGTGGCCTCCCGTCCGTGGACCTCGACGGTCCCGTCCGCGAGGAGCCGCGCCCGGTCGCCCGGCACGACCAGCCGCTCGCCGTCCATCGTGAGGAACGTCGAGGCGGTCTTCACCGGGTCGCCGAGGTAGCCGAGGGGGATCGACTCGCCGCCTTTGGCCAGCCAGCCCATCTCGTCCTCGCCCGGCGCGAGGCGGCGGGACCGGTCGGCGCTGAGCACGGCCGTGCCCGGCATCGGCATGAACGTCCGCGCGGACGAGCCGTCGCCGGCGACCTGGAAGCCCGACTCCGACGACCCGACGATGTTCACGACGCGGGTGTGCGGGAGGAGTTCGCGGAGGCGTTCCCTGACGGCCGGGCTGATGGCGGCCGCCGAGTTGACGATCGACCGCAGCGAGCCGAGGTCGTGGTCGCGGGCCTCCAGGGCCTCGACGACCGGGCGGGCGAAGGCGTCTCCGACCAGCGGCATCCGGGTGACGCGCTCCCGCTCGGCGGTGGCCATCAGGTCGGCGGCGTCCAGGCCGTCCACCCGGTCGGGGAAGATCACGCACGCGCCGCCGCACCAGCCGCCCAGGGACGACCACGTGCCCGCGCCGTGCATGAGCGGCGGGCCGACGAGCACGCGGTGCTCGCCCTTGACGGCCCGGCCGACCACCTCGTCCAGGTCGGTGAGCGGCGAGCCGTCGCGGCGCCGCATTCCCAGCGGTCCGAGCATCAGGTCGCCGATCCGCCACAGCACGCCCTTCGGCATGCCGGTCGTCCCGCCGGTGTAGAGGATTTGCAGGTCGGTCGCCTCGGGGCGCACGCCGGTGAGCGGCTCGGCGGACGCCTGCGCCAGGGCCCGCTCGTAGTCCAGCGCGCCGGGCAGGAGGTCCTCCCCGGACTCGTCCGCCACCTGGAGGAGCAGCGGCGGACTGTCGAGCCCCTTGACCACGCGGCCGATCACCGGCGCGAACCGCGCGTGGTACATGACCGCCGCCGGGCGGGCGTCCGCGAAGAGGTAGGCGAGTTCGTCGTCGACGTAGCGGTAGTTGACGTTGAACGGCGCGAGCCGGGCCTTGTGCGCGCCGACCAGGCCCTCCAGGTACTCCGGACCGTTGTGCAGGTAGAGGGCCAGGTGATCGTGGGGCGACTCCCACGGCTCGGGTGCCCGCCCGCCCTGCGGGCCGTTCTCGCGCAGACCCAGGCCGTGCCCGTGCAGGACGTTCGCCAGCCGCCGCGTCCGCTCGGACATCTCGCGCCAGGTCATCCGGCGGTCGCGCCAGACCAGGCATTCCCGGTCGGGGACTGCGGCGGCGATGGCCTCGTGCAGGGTCGCCAGGTCGAGCATCGGCACTCCTCGGGGACGGCGTCGACAGCACCGTAACCGATGGCTTACCGAATCTCGTTCGGCGGGTCCCCGGCGTCGGCGGACGGTACAGGGCGGCGGACGGTACAAGGCATGGCGGACGAGACAGAATAATTACCCGGTGCCCCCAGCCCGGAAGCCGCGGGGGGAGGTGACCCGCGGCACCACCGCCCCCAACCGCCTGCGCCGGGTGGACCGCTGGATCGCGGCCACCC
>NZ_SMKK01000012.1 GCF_004348425.1 Actinomadura sp. 7K507 | reverse complement strand
GTCCACGACTCGCCCAGCTCGGTGGTGACATCGGCCTCCGCGGCGCCGCCGACGAGGGCGAGCAGCAGGTCGCGGGCGCCGGGCCGCTGCCCGGGTTCCTTGCGCAGCGCGGACCGGACGAGCCCGGCCAGCGACGGCGGAAGCTCCCCGAGCTCCGGCTCGGCGTGCACGGCGCGGGCGGCCAGCAGCTGGAACGAGCCCTGCCCGAACGGGTTGCGGCCGTTCGCCGCGAACGCCACCAGGCAGCCCCACGCGAACACGTCCACGGCCGGGGTGACCTGCTGGGCGGTGATCTGCTCGGGCGCGATCCAGCCGGGGCTGCCGACGACCTGGCCGGTCCGGGTGTGCGCGGACGCGACGTCCAGCGCCCGCGCGATCCCGAAGTCGATCACGCGGGGCCCGGAGATGGACAGCAGCACGTTGCTGGGCTTGAGGTCGCGGTGCACCAGACCGGCGCTGTGGATGGCGACGAGCGCCGCGGCCACCCCGACCGCGACGCCGTGCAGCATCCCGGGCGACAGCGCGCCGTTCTCGGTGACGTGCTCCAGCAGGGACGGGCCGTCGATGTACTCGGTGACCATGTAGGCGAGGCCGAGGTCGTCGCCGTGCTCCAGGACCTGCGCGGTGCAGAACGACGCGACGCGCTGCGCGTTGGCGGCCTCGTCGTGGAAGCGGGCGAGGAACGTGCGGTCACCGGCCAGCGCGGACCGCACGACCTTCACCGCGACGCGCCGGTCCTCCTCGTCGCGGCCGAGGTAGACCGCGCCCATCCCGCCTTCGCCGATCTTGGCCTCGATCCGGTACCGGCCGATCCGCGTGGGATCCCCGGGGCGCAGCTCGCCCAGGGAAGACGCTCGCGGGCCGTCCATACGATCACCTTTTTTCCGCCCACGAGCCGCGCCTTGGCGGCCGCCCACACGAGCGGCACGCGGCCCACCGCTCCATACGATGTCAAAGGAGACGGCGAGGTTCTAGCGTCCGCCCGCCGGATCGGGGTCAGTGAAAGTTCCTGGCGCGGACGCGGCCGGGGACGGGGAGCCGCCGCAGCCGCGTCGCGCGGATGTTGGTGACGCCGTCGGCGCGTTCCAGGCGGCCGCTGACCAGCAGCGCCTGCGAGTCGACGGCGAGGCCGCGGTGCCGCTGGAACACCTGCGGCGGGCATACGACGTTGATGATGCCGGTCTCGTCCTCCAGCGTCATGAACACGATGCCGCCCGCGGTCGGCGGGCGCTGCCGGTGGGTGACGAGCCCGGCGACGACGACGTTGGTCTCGCCCGGCGTCGCGGCGAGCCGCCTGGACGACAGGGCGCCCAGCTCGTCCAGCGCCTCGCGGACGTGCGCCACGGGATGGGTCCGGGAGACGCCGGTGGCCCACAGGTCGGCGAGCGTCTCCTCGATCGGCGTCATCGCGGGCAGCGCGGGAGCGGACGCGCCCGGCGTCACCCCTTCGAGCTGCCCCGGGCCGGAGCCCGCGAGCGCGCCCGCCGCCCACAGCGCCTCGCGCCGGGACAGGCCGAGCCGGTCGAACGCGCCCGCCGTGGCCAGCGCCTCCAGCGCTCCGGCCGACAGCGGCACCCGGCGTGCCAGGTCCTCCATGCTCGTGTAGGGGCGGCCCGCCGCGACGGCCTCCGCCGACTCGTCGCCCAGGTTGCGGATGCCGGCGAAGCCGAGCCGGATCGCGGGCTGGGGCTCGGCCGGAGCGTGCGGATGGTCGGAGTCGACCTCGACCGCCTCCTCCAGCGTCGGGTGGACGCCGCTGGCGTTGATGTCCACGCCCCTGACCACGACACCGTGATGCCGGGCATCGGCCAGAAGGCTCTGCGAGCTGTAGAACCCCATCGGCTGGTTCCGCACCAGGGCGGCGGTGAACGCCGCCGGGTAGTGCCGCTTCAGGTACGCGCTCGCGTACACCAGATGCGCGAAGCTCTGCGCGTGCGACTCGGGGAACCCGAACCCGGTGAAGCCGAGGATCTTCTCGTACACGCTCTCGGCGATGTCGGCGGGAACGCCGCGTTCGGCCATCCCGTCCAGCAGCCGCCGCTTCAGCCGCTCGACGCGCTCGGGCGCGCGCTTGGCGCCCATCGCCTGCCGGAGCTGGTCGGACTCGGCCGGGGTGAACCCGGCGCAGTCGACGGCGAGCTGCATCATCTGCTCCTGGAACAGCGGCACGCCGAGCGTCCGCGACAGCGCCGGCTCCATCAGCGGATGCGGGCAGGCGGCCGGTTCCAGGCCCTTCCGGCGGCGCAGGTACGGGTGGACGGACCCGCCCTGGATCGGCCCCGGCCGGATCAGCGCGACCTCCACCACCAGGTCGTAGAACTCGCGTGGCCGCAGCCGCGGCAGCGTCGCCATCTGCGCCCGCGACTCCACCTGGAACACCCCGACCGTGTCGGCGGCGCCCAGCATGTCGTAGACGAGGGGGTCCTCCGCCGGGATCGACTGCAGGTCGTACCGCCGGCCGTGATGCCCGCCGACCAGGTCGAAGCAGTCGTGCAGGGCCGCGAGCATGCCGAGCCCGAGCAGGTCGAACTTCACCAGCCCGGCCGCCGCGCAGTCATCCTTGTCCCACTGCAGGACGCTCCGGCCCGGCATCGTCGCCCACTCGATCGGGCAGATCTCCCCGACGGGCCTGTCGGCGATCACCATGCCGCCGGAGTGGATGCCGAGGTGGCGGGGAAGGGTCAGCATCCGGTTCGCCAGCTCCATCACCGGAGCCGGGATGTCGGTCTCCGAGCCGACCGGGTCACGCGGGTCGATGCCCTTCGACCACGCGTCCTGCTGGCCGGGGGAGAAGCCGAGCGCCCGCGCCGCGTCCCGCACGGCCATCCGCGGCCGGTAGCTGATGACGTTGGCGACCTGGGCCGTGCATTCGCGGCCGTACTTCTCGTAGACGTACTGGATGGCCTCCTCCCGGCGGCGGTGCTCGATGTCCAGGTCGATGTCGGGAGGGCCGTCCCGGCCGGGCGACAGGAACCGCTCGAACAGCAGCCCGTGCCGGACGGCGTCGACGCCGGTGATGCCGAGCGCGTAGCAGACCGCCGAGTTCGCCGCCGACCCCCGCCCCTGGCACAGGATGCCCCGGCTCCGGCAGAACTCCACGATGTCGTGGACGATCAGGAAGTAGCCGGGGAAGCGGAGCTGCTCGATGACGTCCAGCTCCTTGGCGATCTGCTCGTACGCGCCGGAGATCCGTTCCCGCTCCGGCGGCCCGTACCGCTGGAGCGCGCCCTCCTTCACCAGGTGCCGCAGCCAGCTCGCCTCGGTGTGGCCCTCGGGGACGGGCCAGTCCGGCAGGCGGGGCGCGACGACGTCGAAGTCGAACAGGCACTCCTTCCCCAGTGCGACCGTCCTCTCCAGGACGCCGGGGAACCGCGCCAGCCTCCTCGCCATCTCCGCGCCGCTCCGGACGTGCGCGGTGCCGCCCGCCGGCAGCCAGCCGGCCATGTCGTCCAGGCTGCGGCGGGCCCGGACCGCCGCCATCGCCTGGGCCAGCCGCGCGCCGGACCCGGGCGCCGCGAAGTGCACGTTGTTGGACGCCACCACGTCCACCCCGGCCCGTCCGGCCAGCTCGAACAGGATGTCGTTGCGGTGGTCGTCGTCGGGCTGGTCGTGGTCGACCAGCTCGACGAACACGTTCTCCCGCCCGAACACGCCGGTCAGGTTCCGCAGCTCCCGCTCCGCCGCGTCCGGCCCGCCCGCCTCCAGCGCCGCCGGGACCGGGCCCTTCCGGCATCCGGTCAGCACCGCCCAGTGCCCGTCATGGGCGGCGGCGAGGGCGTCGGCGTCGTACACGGGGCGGCCCTTGCGCCCGCCCGCGAGCTGCGCGGCCGTGATCGCCGAGCAGAGCCGCGCGTAGCCGGGGGCGCCCCGCGCGAGCACCAGCAGATGCCGGCCCGCCGGGTCGGGCTCCCCGGTCTGCGGCCCCGGCAGGCCGAGGCTCAGCTCCGCTCCGAACACGGTCCCGATGCCGGCGTCGTGCGCGGCCTGCGCGAACTGCACCGCCCCGTACATGCCGTCATGGTCGGTGATCGCCATCGTCTCCACGCCGAGCCGCGCCGCCTCCGCGACGAGGGCCGCGGGGTCGCTGGCCCCGTCCAGGAAGCTGAACGACGAGTGGCAGTGCAGCTCCGCCCACGGCACGTCCGTGGCGGCGCGGCGGGGGAGGCGGGGCGCCTCCGGCGGCGCGTCCGGCCGCGCCTCGGACGGCCGCCACGACAGCCGCTCCTCGAACTCCCGCCACGGGATCGGCGGGTTGTGCCACCCCATCAGGCGTCTCCCGTCATGCGGCGGCTAGTCATAGACGGCCTCGACGTGCCAGCGGCCGCCCTCGACGGCGAGCAGGTAGGCGGCGCCGTCCTCGGTGGCGACCTGGAACCGCGCCCGGCGCCGCGACCGGCCGGGATCCCACCAGTGTTCGTCGGCGGGCCACGGGCCGGTCCAGCCGGTGATCGCGGCGGCACGCCCCCGGACCGTGATCGTCGCGGGCGGCGCGGACACCTCGCACCGCGCCGACACCACCACCGCGCCGCCGGACGCGTCGAGCAGTTCCGCCGGGGACGGCGCCACCGGGACGACCGCAGGCGCGGGCCCGGTCACACGCCCCGGCCAGGGGCCCTCGGGCGGGTCCGAGGGGGCCAGGTCGCCGACCGGTACCCGGACGACCTGCTCGCCCGGCCCGCGCCCGCCCACCAGCACCGGCCGGGTGATCCCCTGATGGCCGAGCAGTGCCTGGATGCGGTCGGCGGCCCTGGCGATCCGGTCGGTCACGGCAGTGCGGCCCCACAGCGCGTCCTGCCTCCCCTCGTCCGGGACGATCTGGTCCGGCGCCAGCTCCAGCCACGTGACCCCGCCCCAGACGTGTTCGGCCTGGTCGCCCTGCGGCTGCCACGCCGACAGCTGCCACCGGACGCGCTCGGCCACCGCCAGCGCCGACAGGCCGTCATGCCGCCACAGCCGCCGCAGGACGTGCCCGTCCGCGAACCCGACCGCGGCCTCCAGCCGGACGCAGGCCAGCCCGCCCGCCGCGAGGCCCTCGTGCAGTTCGGCGGCGAGCCGCTTCGCGCCGAACACGACACGCTCGGCCTGCTCGGCGGGCGGATCGAAGGAGGCGCGCACCGACAGGTCCGCGGCGGCCCTGACGGGCGCGAGCGGGCGCGGCTCCTCGCCCCTGGCCATCCGGTGCGCGAGCGCGCCGTCCGTCCCGAACCGCCCCGCGACGTGCCCCGACGGCAGCGCCGCGAAGTCCCCGAGGGTCTTGACGCCGAGGCGCCGGAGCAGATCCGCCAGCTCCGGCCGGTCCAGCACCGACAGCGGATACGGCGCGAGGAACGCCGCCGCGCCGCCCTCCGGCACCACCAGGCCGCCCTCCCCGGCCCGCGCGGCCAGCTCCGCCGCGTACAGCCCGTCCGCGATCCCCGACCCGCAGTCGTGCCCGGCCTCGACGACGGTGTCCTGGACGAGGACGCGCAGCGCCTCCTCGCCCCCGTAGAACCGCGCCGGGCCGCGTGCCGGCAGCGCGCACAGCCCCGGCCGCACCACCTCCACGCGCGGCGTCAGCTCCGCGATCACCGCGGCGACGGGCTCGAACAGCCGTCCCTCCGCGTCGACGTCGCGTTCGCGCACCACCAGCTCGGGGCAGCGGCGCTGCGCGTCCCGGAGCCGCTGGCCGCGCCGGACCCCCTCGGCGCGCGCCGCCGCCGTGCAGGCCGCCACCCGGCCCTGCACGACCACGGCCCCGGCGGCGGACGCGTCCACGCCCACCGCCGTCACCGGCCAGTCCGGACACCACACGACCAGGACCCGCGTCACGCGATCCCCTCCTCGGCCGGCACCTTGACGCGCGGCGGAAGAGCGGAAGTCCTCGGGTGGACCGGGGCGCCGTCGGCGACGAGTTCCAGCGGCGGCCGGACGGTCTCGTCCGGTTTCACCGTGCCATCGGCGGCGGGGAGCCAGATCCGGGCGCGGCGGCCGCGTCCCGGGGCGTCGCGGCCTTCCGCGACGATCCGGGCCCGGCGGCCGGTGAGGCGGCCGTGCCCGCCGGCGATGCCGTCCCAGGTGATGTCGTCCAGGCTGAGCCGGAGCCGGGTGCCCGGCCAGTCGCCGGCGAACGCGCCGGTCAGCGTGAGGACGCAGCCGTGCTTTCGGACCAGCGCCGACAGGCGGCGGACGGCCGCGGTGCCGGGACGCTCGGGAGGGCACAGCAGGATCAGGTCAACGGCCTCGCAGAGCGCCGCGACCGCATCGGGCCAGCGGTCACCGGGGTCGTCGACGAGCAGCAGGCGCTCGGGTGCGGCGCCCATCCCGGCCGCCGCGGCCACGCCGAAGCCGGGCAGGCCGACGACGCCGCACCACCCGCCGGCGCCGTCCTCGCCGCCGTGCCGGGACACGCCCGCGACGAGCGCCGAGCCGAGCGACGCGGCGCCGAGCCCGCCGACACCCACGACCGACCCCGGGCGCAGCCCGCCGGGGACGACGGAGCGCAGTGCGGGCAGCACGGGTACCGTGTCGCGCGGTGCGGTGTCCAGCCCCGTCGCCTCCAGGGCCGTGGCCAGCTCCCGCAGCGCCGCATCCGGCACGGTCGTCCTCCTCTCGCCCCCACGGAACAATTTCGAACACAAGTTCGACCTGTGTCAAGTTCTCGCAGGTCACAGAGTGCGGCCGGGAGGCCCGAAAGCCCCGGTGGTGTGGGGGTTCCGGCGATTTTCCGGGCATCATGGGCGGTATGACGAGCGATGTGCGGACCATCACGTGGACCGGCGACGGATTGAAGCTCCTGGACCAGACCGTCCTCCCCGCCCGGGTCGAGTACCTCGTGGTCCGCGACGTCGGCACGCTCGTGGGCGCGATCCGGCGGCTGGTCGTGCGCGGCGCCCCCGCGCTGGGCGTGGCGGGCGCGTTCGGCGTCGCCATCGCCGTCCGGGAGGCCGCGCGGGAGAGATGGGACGACAACCTGCGGGACGCCGCGATCGCCGCCGTCCGGGAGGCCCGCCCGACCGCGGTGAACCTGGCCGCGGGCGTCGACCGCGTACTCCCGTTCGTGGCCATGGGCGCCGACGCCGTGGCGGCCGAGGCGCAGGCGCTCCTGGACGAGGACGTGCGCGGCAACCGCGCCATCGGCGCGTTCGGCGCCGACTGGATCCTCGGCCGCGTGGGAGACCGGCCACTGCGCGTCCTCACCCACTGCAACGCCGGCGCCCTCGCCACGGCCGGATGGGGCACGGCCCTCGGCGTCGTCCGCGAACTCCACGAGCGGGGACGCGTCGAGATGGTCTACGCGGACGAGACCCGCCCGCTGCTCCAGGGCGCTCGGCTCACCGCGTGGGAACTCGACCGGGACGGGATCCCCTGCCTCGTCCAGGCGGACGGCGCGGCGCCGAGCACGATCCTGCGCGGCCTGGCGGACGTGGCCGTCATCGGCGCGGACCGCATCGCCGCCAACGGCGACACCGCCAACAAGATCGGCTCGGTCGGCGTGGCGCTGGCCTGCCGGGCGGCCGGTGTTCCCCTGGTGGTCGCCGCGCCGTGGAGCACCATCGACCTGGCCGTCCCGGACGGCGAGGGCATCCCCATCGAGGAACGTCCCGAGGACGAGATCCTGACCTGGGGAGGCGCGCGCACCGCCCCCGCCGGTGTCGGCGGGTTCAATCCCGCGTTCGACGTGACGCCCGCCCGCCTCGTGACCGCGCTGGTCACCGAGACGGGCGTGCTGGAGGTCTCGGCGGGTGCGACGCCCGCCCAGCGGGACACGGTCCGGATCGGCCATCATGATGGATCGTGACGACCTCCCCGACACCCCACGCCACGCCGCCGCGCCCCGCGGAGCTCGAGGCCGTCCTGGAGCGGATCACCTACGCGAACGAGGACACCGGTTACACCGTCGCGCGGGTTGCGACCGCCAAGACCGGAAGCGACCTGCTCACGGTCGTGGGCGCGCTGCTCGGCGCGCAGGTGGGGGAGAGCCTGCGGCTGGTCGGGCGGTGGCGGTCCCATCCCAAGTACGGCAAGCAGTTCGAGGTCGAGTCGTACACGACCGTCCTGCCGGCGACCGTCCAGGGCATCCGCCGCTACCTCGGCTCCGGCATGATCAAGGGGATCGGGCCGGTGATGGCCGACCGGATGGTGGAGCATTTCGGCACCGACATCCTCCGGATCATCGAGGAGGAACCGCAGCGCCTCGTCGAGGTGCAGGGCCTCGGCCCCAAGCGCACGAAACGCATCGGTGAGGCGTGGGAGGAGCAGAAGGCCATCAAGGAGGTGATGGTCTTCCTGCAAGGCGTCGGCGTCTCGACGTCGCTGGCCGTCCGCATCTACAAGAAGTACGGCGACCAGTCCGTCGACACCGTCCGCAAGGAGCCCTACCGGCTCGCGTCGGACGTGTGGGGCATCGGGTTCAAGACGGCCGACACGATCGCGCAGGCCGTCGGCATCCCCCACGACAGCCCCGAGCGGATCAAGGCCGGGCTCCAGTACACGCTGTCGGAGGCCGCCGACGACGGCCACTGCTTCCTGCCCGAGCCGAACCTCGTCACGGCGGCGGAGAAGATCCTCGGCGTCGAGCGGGAGCTGATCGTCCCGGCGCTGGACGAGTTGGCCCGCGACGAGGGCGTCGTCCGGGAGCCGATCCCGGGGGAGGGCGAGGACGCGGCGACGATCCCGGCGGTGTACCTGGTCCCGTTCCACCGGGCCGAGCGGTCCCTCGCCCGAGGCCTGCTGGAACTGCTCGACGCGCCCGCCGACCGGCTCAAGGCGTTCGCCGGCGTCGACTGGGACAAGGCGTTGCCGTGGCTGAAGCAGCGCACCGGGCAGGCCCTCGCCCCCGAGCAGGAGGACGCCGTCAAGCTCGCCCTCACGTCGAAGGTGTCGGTGCTGACCGGCGGCCCCGGCTGCGGCAAGAGCTTCACCGTCCGCTCGGTGGTGGAACTGGCCGCCGCGAAGAACGCCCGGATCGTCCTGGTGGCACCGACCGGCCGCGCCGCCAAGCGCCTCGCCGAGCTGACCGGGCACGAGGCCGCGACCGTCCACCGCCTCCTCCAGCTCCAGCCCGGCGGCGACCCCAAGTTCGACCAGGACAACCCCCTCGACGCCGACCTGGTCGTGGTCGACGAGAGCTCGATGGTCGACCTGGTCCTCGCCAACAAGCTGGTGAAGGCGATCCCGCGCGGCGCGCACCTGCTGCTCGTCGGGGACGTCGACCAGCTCCCGTCCGTCGGCGCCGGCGAGGTGCTCGCCGACCTGCTGGCCGCCGCGGCGATCCCCCGCGTCCGGCTCACCACGATCTTCCGGCAGGCGCGCCAGTCCGGCATCGTCGTCAACGCGCACCGCGTCAACTCCGGCGACCACCCCCACACCCGCGGCTACCCCGACTTCTTCCTGTTCCCGTGCGAGGAGCAGGACGAGGCCGCCGAGCTGACCGTGGACGTCGTCGCCAACCGCATCCCCCGCAGGTTCGGCCTCGACGCGCGCCGCGACGTCCAGGTCCTCGCGCCCATGCACAGAGGGGCCGCCGGGGCCGGGACCCTGAACACGCTCCTGCAGGAGGCCCTGACACCGCACGACGACGCGCGTCCCGAACGCCGCTACGGCGGCCGCGTCTTCCGCGTCGGCGACAAGGTCACCCAGCTCCGCAACAACTACGACAAGGGTGAGGCGGGCGTCTTCAACGGCACCGTCGGCGTCGTCACGTCCGTCTCCACCGAGGACCAGTCCCTCACCGTCGTGACCGACGAGGACGAGAGCATCGGCTACGCCTTCGACGAGCTGGACGAACTCGCCCACGCCTACTCGATCACGATCCACCGGTCACAGGGCAGCGAGTACCCGGCCGTCGTCATCCCGCTCACGACCGGCGCGTGGATGATGCTGCGCCGCAACCTCCTCTACACGGGCATCACCCGCGCGAAGAAGCTCGTCGTCCTGGTCGGCTCGCGCCGGGCGCTCGCCGCCGCCGTCCGCACGGCCGGCGCCGGCCGCCGCCACACCGCCCTCGCGCACCGCCTCACCCGGCCGTAGTCACTGCGTGCTCGGCGGCGGGGCGGTGCTCTTGCGGACGACGAGGCTGGTCGACAGTTCCATGCGGGTGGCGACGGCCTCCCCGGCCCGGATGCCGAGCAGGATCTGGGTGGCGGCCTCCGCCATCTGGCGCAGCGGCTGGTGGACCGTCGTCAGGGCGGGGCTGGCCCAGGGCGCGACCGCGACGTCGTCGTACCCCACTACCGACAGGTCGTCCGGGACGCGCAGCCCGTGCACGCGCGCGGCCTCCAGCACCCCGAGCGCCTGAAGGTCGCTCCCGGCGAAGATCGCCGTCGGCCGGTCGGGACGCCCGAGCAGCTCCCTCGCCCGCTCGAAGCCGCCCTCCACATGGAAGTCGCCGTAGGCGACCTGGGACGGGTCGACGTCCAGCCCGGCCATGCTCATCGCCGAGCGGAACCCGTCCAGCCGGGCGATCGAGCACAGCATGTCCGCCGGCCCGGTGATGATCGCGATGCGCCGGTGGCCCTGGTCGATGAGGTGCCGGGTCGCCGCCAGGCCCCCGGACCAGTTGGCCGAGCCGACCGACGGGACGTCCGGCTCGGGGTCCCCGGCCGGGTCGATGATGACGAACGGGATCGAGCGGGCCCGCAGCCGCTTCCGGTGCGCCGGCGCGAGGCTGGAGAACAGCAGCACGACGCCGATCGGGCGGCGGCGCAGCACCCCGCCGATCCACTCGGGGCCGGGGGAGTGCCGGGTGCCGCTCTCGGTCAGCACCACGCTCGCGCCGTTGGCCTTGGCGACGCTCTCCACCCCGCGGATCAGCTCCATCGTCCACAGGCTCTCGATCTCGTGCAGGACGATCTCGATGAGCGGGGCGTCGGGGGCCGACCGCACGCCCCGCCGGTAGCCGTGCTGCTCCAGCAGCTGCTCCACCCGCACGCGGGTCTTGCTCGCCACGTCCTCGCGCCCGTTCAGGACTTTCGAAACGGTCGAAACGGAGACACCGGCCTGATCGGCCACCGTGGCCAGGGTGACCCGGCCCGAATCCTCGTCCTGTCGCATGCCCGAAGCTTAGGGATTTCGAAGAACCCGCCGAAAGTTGCCCCCCGGCGGAGATCAATCCCGGTGGTCGCGGCGGTCCGGGGCGCCGGACTCCCTGGCGCTGCGCTCGGCGGCCCTGCGGAGCTGGTGGCCGGCCTGCTGGACGACGCGGACCGGCCGGGCGGGCAGATGCCGGGCCGCGCCGCGGTGCCGCCGCCAGTTCTCGCGTGCGCGGGCCCGGTGCTCGACCCGCAGGTGCTCGATGAGGCGGTCGACGTCCATGGACACCTCGCCGTACAGCGGCCACAGCTCCCCGGACTCCGCCCGCCGGCGCAGGGCGCGGGTGAGCCGGGCGCGGCGCTCGCGGGCGATGTCGACCCGCACCTCCAGGTCCTGCTCGGCGCGGACGGGCCGCGCGTCGCGGGCGAGGTCGGAGCGGGCCAGCCTGCCGTAGGCCGCGACGCTCGCGGCGATCCCCGACAGGGCGTCGCCGAGGTCGCGGCGCAGCTCCGGGTCGGTCAGCAGCCGCCCGCGCTCACCGAACCGCTCGTCGTCGGCCAGCGACCGGGTCAGGCCGCGCAGCGAGAGGGTGAAGTGCTCGATCGTCATCATGGCGTCGCGCAGCCCGACTCCGGCGTCGATGAGCCGCCGGGCCCGCGTCCGCGGGTTGAGCGCGACGCTCTCCTCCGCCTCGCTCAGCTCCCGGTCGAGCCGGCCGATCTCCTGGGCGAGCCGCCCCGCCGAATCCTGCCAGCCGGCGGCCTGGTCCTTGACGGGCTCGCCCCGCAGCCCGCCGGCGATCTCCTCGATCAGCGCGCACAGCTTCTCGGTGATGCTCTGGACGGCGTCCTCGGCGGGCCGCACGCGCACCGACGGCACCAGCAGCGTCGCCGCCAGCCCGGTCGCGGCGCCGATCAGCGTTTCCAGGACGCGGGTGGTGGCGCCGGCCTCGCTCGCCGTTCCCAGGCCGAAGATCAGCATCGCGCTGATCGCCGACTCCAGCACGTGCTCGTGCAGCCGCAGCACGTGCCCGATGGTGAGCGCGGTGAAAATGGTCAGGCCCAGCGTCCACCAGTGGAACCCGATGAGGCTCGCCGCCATGACCGCGACGAGCACGCCGGAGGTGACCGCGCCGACCCGCAGGATGCCCGCCCTGATCGTCCGGTAGATCGAGAACTGGACGACCAGCAGCGCGGTCAGCGGCGCCAGCAGCGGCTTCGGCCCGTCCTGGCCCAGGACCGCCAGGGCGAGCACGTAGGACAGGGTGGCGGTGATCGTCAGCCGGGCGATGCGGTACGCGGCGGACTGCACCTCGGTCGCCACATGGAGCACCGAGCGGCCGGACCGCTCGGAACGGTCGCGGCGGCGGAAGAACGCGGGTGCCATGCCGGGGTCCTTCCCGCGTGCGGGCAATCTCGCGGCAAAGCCCGGATCCGTGTGCCCCGCGCCGGGTCAGGGGCGGCGGCGGGCGCGGAAGGCGGCGACGTTCGTGCGGTTCGAGCAGGACTCGGAGCAGAAGCGGCGGCGTCCCGCGCGGGACGTGTCGGCGTACACGCGGTCGCAGCCGTCCGCCGCGCAAACCCCCGTCCGGCCGAGACCGTGCTCGACGATCAGCTCGGCGAGGTTCATGAGCGTGGTCGCGCGGACCCGGTCGGGGAGCCGGGACGAGGGCGGCGCGTAGTGCATGTGCAGGCCGTGCGGCTCGTGGTCGGCGAGGTGCGGGTGCATGGGGACCTCCAGCATGAGGCCGTTCAGCAGCGCCATCGCGTCCTCGACGCGCGCGGCCTCGAAGAACGGCCGCAGGACCCGTCCCCAGTGCCGGAAGGCGTCGGCGTCGGCGTCGGCGAACTCCTCCCAGAAGAACTCGTTCTCGCGCAGGATCCGGCGCAGCGCGTCCGCGGAGTCGTCGCCGTCCGCGCTGGTGACGGCGTTGACCAGCGCCGCGGCCGCGGCCACGCCGTGGCTCTTGTACCCGGTTATCCGCATTGCCATGGCCTCCGCCGGCATGTCATGCTGTAAATGTCATTCTAGTTATAACCCTTACACACTGGAACACGCACTCACATGGGGACGCGCGGTGGAGGAATGCCCACGCTGTGGCTGGCCCGAATCCCAGGTCTACGAGGTGCTCTCGCGCCACCTGACGTCGGAGGGCGTGGTGACCTACACCCGCTGCGCCTGCGGCGAGCCTCAGGTGCGCGTGCAGCCGTTCGGCCCCGGTGCGGTCGTGGCGGCCTGCCGCGCCGACGTCCCATCCCCGGCCGGCCCTAGTGGCGCCAGCGAGTGAGGGCGGTGACCTGCTCGGGTGTCGCGCCGTCCAGCAGGGCGATCTCGCCGCGCCGTACCGCCGACACGGTGTCGGCGACGGCCTCGCCGAGGGCCTCCCGCAGGACGGTGTCGGCCTCGAACGCGGCGGCCGACTCGGCCAGCGACGCCGGCAGCGGGGCGATGTCCCGGGCGGCGCGCTCGTCCTCCGGCAGGCCGGCCGGGTCCACGCCGACCGGCTCCGGCAGCCTGCGCTCGGCGCCGATCCCGTCGCGTCCGGCCGCCAGCAGCGCCGCGAGCAGCAGGTACGGGTTGGCGGCGGCGTCCAGGCACTTGATCTCCAGGTTCGCCGCGGCCGGCCGCTCGCCGTCCGCGCCGGTGACGAACCGCAGTGCCGCCTCCCGGTTCTCCAGCCCCCAGCACGCGAACGCGCCCGCCCAGTGCGACGGGACGAGCCGCAGGTAGCTGGCCACCGCCGGCGCCCCGACCGCCAGCAGCGCCGGCAGCCGGTGCAGGATCCCGGCGGTGAACGCCTCCGCGGCGGCCGTCATCCCGCAGGGGCCGTCGCCGCCCGCCATCGCGTTCACCGGCCGCCCGTCCCCGTTCGCCCGCCACAGGCTGAGGTGGACGTGCGCGCCGTTGCCGACCGAGTCCGCCTCGACCTTCGGGGAGAACGAGGCGGCGAGGCCGTGCGCCATCGACACGGCCCGGATCGTCTCCTTCACCACGACGGCGGTGTCGGCCGCGCCGACCGGATCCTCCGCGGCCACCGACACCTCGTACTGCCCGGCCGCGTACTCCGGGTGGAGCTGGACGACCGTGACGCCGGTCTCCTTGAGCGTCGTCAGGACGTCCCGCAGGTAGCCGGCCAGCTCGGTGACCCGCGTCATCCCGTATGCGGGTCCGCGGCAGGCGGGGGAGAAGTCGGCTCCGTCGCCCTTCGACACGGCCCACTCGATCTCGAACGCCGTCTTGACCGTCCATCCGCCCGCCGCGAGCCGTTCGGTCTCGCGGCGCAGCAGGGCCCGCGTGTCGAGCGGGTGGAGGGTGCCGTCCTGCGCGTACCGGAACGCCGGCGCGTGCGCCCAGCCCGGAAGGGCCGCCAGCGGGACGAGCCGGTCCAAATCCGGGTGGAGGCGCAGGTCCCCGACCGGCCCGCCGATGTGCCGTCCGGACACGATGGAGTCGTCCAGCAGGAACACGTCGAAGACCGGGGACATCCCGACGCCCCACTTCGCCGCGTGCTCCAGCCGCTCCACCGGGACGGTCTTGGTGCGCGTGATCCCGCTGATGTCGACCCACGTGAGCGCGACGGCCACGATGCCCTGCCCGGTCAGCCGCCGCGCCGTACTCGATGCGCGGGCACCGAGCCGGGCGCGCGTGTGCGCGTCGAGCACCTGCCCGGCGGTGACGGGTTCGGGGATCTGTTCCACGATGCTGGCTCCGATCGGAGTGGCGGAGGATGAGAGCGCGGCTCACAAGGGCATCTTGAAATTCTCTCCTGCCTGAAGGCGGGAGATGCCGGCCTACCTTGCGGTGGTCGGATTGACGCCGCGGCCCTCCCAGCAATTGATCCACGCCCGGACATAGGTCTTCAACACCGCCCGGGCGGCCTGCGCGGGCAGGATGGCGAGCCGGTCGATGTCGGTTCGGGCTTGCCGGATCGCCGCGTCGGCGGCCTCGAGAGAACGGCGGCACTTGGGCGTCATCGTCCACCAGTCGTGCAGCAGGTTCCACATTGCCCGCGCCGCATGCGCTTGGGCGTCCAGCGCCGTGACCTGCTCGCGCGACAACACCAACCGGGCGCGATGCCCGGACTGCCGCTGGACCGACGCGCTGCCGCTCACGTTTCGTGATCGTAGCATTGGCTTAAGTCACCACGGTGGGATACCGAATCCCGATGTCCGCCGGTAGAAGATCGGAGACCGGTTACATGGAGGAGGGGCGCGCGGTGCAGGACGTATTGGAGTCGCTGCCGCTGGTCGACCACCACTGCCACGGCGTCCTCGACCTCGAACTCGACCGGGAGACGTTCGAGGAGCTGCTCACGGAGGCGGAGAGCTCGGGCCCGCCGGGCGTGAGCATGTTCGACACCCAGGTCGGGTTCGCGCTGCGTCGCTGGTGCCCCGCCGTCCTGGACCTGGAGGCCCACGCCGAGCCGGACGCCTACCTCGCCCGCCGCGCCGAGCTGGACCCGGCCGAGGTCAACCGGCGGTTCCTGGAGGCGGCCGGGCTGGAGGCGCTGTGCGTGGACACCGGGTACACCCCGCGGGCGATGCTCGAACCGCCGGAGCTCGGACGGCTCGCCGGAGCGCGGGCCCACGAGATCGTCCGGCTGGAGACCCTCGCCGAGCAGGTCGCGGCCGACGGCGTCGGCGCGGCGCGCTTCGCCGGCGAGGTGCGGACCCGGCTCGCCGCGCGGGACGCGGCCGGCGCCAAGTCCATCGCCGCGTACCGGGCGGGCCTGGAGCTGTCGGGGGAGCGGCCGCCGGCCGCGGAGGTCGCCGCGGCGGCCGGGCACCTCATGCGGCAGGAGCGGCCGCGCGTCTGCGACGAGGTCCTGCACCGGTTCCTCGTCTTCTGCGCGGTCGACGCCGGGCTGCCGGTGCAGTTCCACGTCGGGTACGGGGACGTGGACGCCGACCTGCGCCGCGGCGACCCGCTGCTGCTCATCGAGCTGCTGCGCGCCATGGACCCCGTCCCCGCGATGCTCCTGCACAACTACCCGTTCCACCGGCACGCGGGCTACCTCGCGCAGGTGCTCCCCAACGTCTACGTCGACGCCGGGCTCGCGACCCACAACCTCGGCCACCGCGCGCCCGCGCTGATCGCCGAGTTGCTCGAACTGGCGCCGTTCGGAAAGGTGCTGTACTCATCCGACGCGTTCGGGCTCGCCGAGCTGTACCACCTGGGCGCGCTGCTGTTCCGGCGGGGCCTGGCGGGCTTCCTCGCCGGGGGAGTGGAGGACGGCGCGTGGACGGCCCGGGACGCCGGACGCGTCGCGGAGCTGATCACGTCCGGCAACGCCCGCCGCGTCTACGGAATCTGAGCGACCACCCTTTGGAGGCTGGAATGGCCGCACGTGAACGGCTGCTCGTGATCGGGGCCGACGCCGCCGGGATGAGCGCCGCGTCCCAGGCCCGCAGACGGCGCGGGGCCGGCGAGCTGGAGATCCTCGCCGTCGAGCGCGGCCACCACGCGTCCTACTCGGCGTGCGGCATCCCGTACTTCGTGGGGGGCGTCGTCGAGGAACTCGACAAGCTCATCGCCCGCACGCCCGCCGAGTTCCGCGACCGCGACATCGACCTGCGGATGCGCACCGAGGCCGTCGAGATCGACCTGGACGGAGCCCGTGTCCGCGTCCGCGACGTGGAGGGCGGCGGTGAACGCTGGGAGTCCTACGACCACCTCATGGTCGCGACCGGAGCCGTCCCCGTCCGGCCGGGCCTGCCCGGCGCGGACGCGAAGGGCGTGCACGGCGTCCAGATCCTCGATGACGGCGTCGCCATCCGCCGCGCCCTCGAACAGGGGGAGCCGCGCCGCGCCGTCGTGGTGGGCGGCGGCTACATCGGCCTGGAGATGGCCGAGGCGATGGTGATGCAGGGCTTGGAGGTGTCCCTCGTGGACCTCGCCGACCAGCCGATGCAGACCCTCGACCCCGACATGGGCGCGATCATCGCGGACGCGATGCGCGACATCGGCGTGAAGCTGTACCTGGGGGAGCCGGTCGAGGGCTTCGAGACCTCCCCGGACGGGCACGTCACGGCCGTCCGCACCGGGAGGCGCACCCTCCCCGCCGACCTGGTCGTCCTCGGCCTGGGCGTGCGGCCGAACACCGGACTCGCCCGTGCGGCCGGGATCGAGACCGGCCCGACCGGCGGCATCGTCACCGACCGGCGGATGCGCACCCGCGCCGAACGGGTGTGGGCGGCCGGGGACTGCGTCGAGTCCCGTCACCTGGTGTCCGGCGGCCCGGTCGCGATCCCGCTCGGCACGCACGCCAACAAGCAGGGACGCGTCGCGGGCATCAACCTCGGCGGCGGCTACGCCACGTTCCCCGGCGTCGCCGGGACCGCCGTCGCCAAGATCTGCAAGGTCGAGGTCGCCCGCACCGGGCTGAACGAGAGCGAGGCGGCGGCCGCCGGGTTCGCGTCGCTGAGCGTGGTCGTGGAGTCCACCACCCGCGCCGGCTACCATCCCGGCGCCACGACGATGAAGACCAAGCTCATCGTGGAGCGCCGGTCCGGCCGGCTGCTCGGTGCGCAGATCGTCGGCGAGGAGAACGCCGCCAAACGCGTCGACGGCCTGGCCATCGCGCTGTGGAACGGGATGACGGCCGAGGAGATGACCGGCCTCGATCTCGGCTACGCGCCGCCGTTCGCGCCCGTCTGGGACCCGGTCCTGATCGCCGCCCGCAAGGCCGCCGACGCTGTGGAGGAGGACATGCGCGCCTGGTCGTGAGAGCGCCTCCCGGGGGCTTCATTCACGGGCGAGGTCGCGTTCGAGCGCGTCGGCCGCCGCGCGCAGTGTGGCGACCAGCTCGGGAAGCCGTTCCTTCTCGTACCGCGCGCTCGGCATCGACACCGAGAGGCCGGCGACGGCCTCGCCGTCCGGTGTGCGTACGCAGACGCCGACCGCGACGAGACCCCGCTCGGAACGGCCCTCGTTGAGGGCGAATCCGTTGCGGCGGACCCGCGCGAGGTCCGCGCGAAGGACGTCGAGGTCCGGCCGGACGTCCGGACGCCGGCCGAAGCGGTCCGCGGCGTACAGCGACTCCAGCCGGTCGGGCGGCAGTTCGGCGAGGAGCAGCAGGCCGGCGGTGGTGCGGTGGGCGGGGAAGACCATCCCTTCGCGCGAGCCGACCCGGAGAGCCTTGCGCGACTCGACGCCGGCGATGAAGCGCACGGTGTCGCCGGTGCGGACCGTGAGGTTGGCGGACTCGTCGAGCAGGTCGACCAGCCTGTGCAGATGTGGCAGCGACGCCGCCCGCAACCTGGCCGCGGTCGACTGGGAGTGGGCGGCGAGTTCCAGGACGGGGCCGACGCGGTAGGTGCGGTCGGCGTCGCGGACGGCGAAGTCCCGGTAGACGAGCATGGCGAGGAGCCGGTGCGCGGTCGAGTTCGCCACGCCGAGCCGCCGAGCGACCTGGGTGACCGTGAGCGGACCTTCGAGCTGCAGCATCACCGAGATCCGCAGGGCGTTGTCGACGCTCGCGATGGCGTACGGGGGCGGTTCCTTGAGCGGCTTGTCCACCCGGCCTCAATTCTGGAAGACAGAATCTTCTTTTCCCCACAGCGTACAGGCGTCACGATTGCCCGTATGACCAGCACTCCTGTCGATACCCACGCGGACTCACCCGTGCGGCTGCGGGCCGTCGAGGCGCCGGGCCAGCCGGAAGTCACGCCGGAGCTCGAAGACCTCTACCGCGGTTTCGAAGCCGAGCTGCTCGTGCCGCTGTGGACGGAGATCGGCGGTCTGATGCCGGTCCATCCGCGTTCGGCCGCCGTTCCGCACGTGTGGAAGTGGGACAGCCTCCTCCGCCTCGCCGAGCGGGCCGGGCGGATCGTCCCGGTCGGGCGCGGAGGCGAGCGCCGCGCGATCGCGCTGGCCAACCCGGGGCTGGGCGGCCGGCCCTTCGCGTCCCCGACGCTGTGGGCGGCGATCCAGTACCTCATGCCCGGCGAGGACGCGCCCGAGCACCGCCACACCCAGCACGCCTTCCGCTTCGTCGTCGAGGGCTCGGGTGTGTGGACGGTCGTCGACGGCGACCCCGTCCCCATGAACCGGGGCGACTTCCTCCCGCAGGCCGGATGGAACTGGCACGCCCACCACAACGCCACCGACCGGCCGATGGCCTGGATCGACGGGCTCGACATCCCGTTCCAGTACCTGACCGAGACGCAGTTCTTCGAGTCCGGACGCGATGAGCTCTCCGAGGCCGAGCACACCACCCCCGAGCGCTCCCGCTCCGAGCTGCTCTGGGGCCACCCCGGACTGCGGCCGGTCGGCGTCGGCCACACCACCCCCGGCTCCCCACTGCTGTCCTACAAGTGGGAGTACACCGACCGCGCGCTGGCCGACCAGCTCGCGCTGGAGAAGCAGGGGCACGCGGCCACGGTGGAGCCCGGCCACGCCGCCGTCCGCTACAGCAACCCCGCCGACGGCGCCGACGTGCTGCCCACCGTGCGCGCCGAGTTCCACCGGGTGGCCCGGGGCACGCAGACCGCCCCGGTCCGCGAGACCGGCTCCAGCGTCTACCAGGTCTTCGACGGCTCCGGCACGGTGACGGTCGGCGACCGGACCTGGACGGTGACCCGCGGCGACCTGTTCGTCGTCCCGTCGTGGGAGCCGTTGTCGGTGCGGTCCGAGGCCGGATCGTCCGACTCCGACTCCGGTGCGCTGGACCTGTTCCGCTTCTGCGACGCGCCGGTCTTCGAAGCCCTCAAGCTCGACCGATACGCCAAGGACGTCTGATGAAGCTCTCCACCGTCCGCACCGCCGGCGGCACCCGCGCCGTCCGTCTCGACGACGGCAGGCTCGTCGACCTCGGCTACCCCGACCTGGGCGCTCTGCTGGCGGAGCCGGACTGGCGGACGAAGGCCGCCGGAGTCTCCGGCGCGGACCACGACGCCGAGGGCGCCGACTTCGCCCCCGTCGTGCCCCGGCCGTCGAAGGTGATCTGTGTCGGCCACAACTACACCGGCCACATCAAGGAGATGGGCCGGGACCTTCCGCAGTACCCCACCCTCTTCCCGAAGTTCGCCGACACCCTGATCGGCGCCAACGACGACATCGTCAAGCCCGCCGAGACCGACGCGCTCGACTGGGAGGTGGAACTCGCCATCGTCATCGGCCAGGAGGTCCGCCGCGCCGATGACGCCCAGGCCGAGGCGGCGATCGCCGGCTTCACCGTCATGAACGACATCTCCGTGCGCGACTGGCAGTCCCGCACCATCGAGTGGACGCAGGGCAAGATCTGGGATTCCTCGGCTCCTGTCGGCCCTTACCTGGTGACGCCCGACGAGGTCGGCGGCGTCCGTCCGGCCCTGCGGGTGAAGACCGTGGTCGACGGTCGGGTGATGCAGTCCGACGACACCGGCACGCTGCTGTTCGACCCCGTCTTCCTGGTCAAGTACATCTCCACGGTCGTCCGGCTGCGTCCCGGCGACCTGATCGCCACCGGCACCCCCGCCGGTGTCGGCCACGCCCGCGACCCCAAGATCTACCTGACCGGCGGCGAGACGGTCGTGACCGAGATCGGGGGACTCGGCGCCTGCACCAACCGCATCGTCAAGGACGCCTGATGGCCCGCACGTCCGCCGACGCCCGCCGCTGGACGCGGGAGGGCACCGCGCTGCTCCTCGACGCCGCCGGCGGCCTGACCGAGCCGGAGTACGACGCCCCGAGCCTGCTGCCCGGCTGGACCCGCAGGCACCTGGCCGCCCACGTCGCGGCGAACGCCGAAGCGCTCGGCAACCTGGTGCACTGGGCGGCCACCGGTGAGGCGACCCCCATGTACGCCTCGCCCGAGGAGCGCGCGGCCGGGATCGAGCGCGGCAGCGGCATGGGCGCCGCGGAACTGACCGCCTGGATGAACCGATCCGCCGCGACGCTGCAGACGTCGATGGACGGCCTGACCGAGCGCCAGTGGCGGGCCGAGGTCGTCACGGCGCAGGGCCGCACCGTGCCCGCTACCGAGGTTCCCTGGCTGCGGGCGCGGGAGGTCTTCGTCCACGCCGTCGACCTGGACCGCGGAGTCTCCTTCGCCGACCTGCCGGACGACTTCCTGGAGGCCCTCGCCGCCGATATCTCCGCCAAGCGGCGGCTGGACGCGCTCCCGGACGGGCCGCTGCCCGAGGTGGCCGCCTGGCTGGCCGGACGCCCGCACACCCTCGGCGGCGCCCCCCTTCTCGGCCCGTGGCTCTGACCCGCCCGAAAGAACGTGATCATGACCAACCCTGATGTGCTCATCGTCGGCGGCGGGATCGGCGGGCTGGGCGCCGCCTACGCGCTGGCCCGCCGGGGCCTCGCGGTCCGGCTGCTCGAGAGGTCCGCCGAGTTCGGCGAGGTCGGCGCCGGCATCCAGCTGGCCCCCAACTGCACGCGCATCCTCGACGACTACGGCCTGCTGGACGAGGCCATGGACCTCGGCGTCGTCCCGGACGCGATGATCATGCGCGACGCCGTCGACGGTTCGGAACTCACCCGCCTCGACCTGCGCGATCTGGAGCGCCGCTACGGCTTCCCCTACCTGGTCATCCACCGCAGCGACCTGCACGCCATGCTGCTGCGCGCCTGCGAGCGCGCCGGGGCCGACCTGGTGACGTCGCAGCGGGCGGTCGCCTACGCCAACATCGCCGGCAGTGCGAACGCGCCCGGCGGCGCCCGCGTGACGCTCGCCGACGGCCACACCGAGGAGGCGCGGGTCGTCATCGCGGCCGACGGGCTGCACTCGGTGGCGCGCAAGCTCATGGCGGACGACCAGCCGGTCTCCTCGGCGTACGTCGCCTACCGCGGCACCGTGCCGACGTCGGGCGGCCGGGGGGCGGGCGTCGACCTCAGCGAGGTCGTCGTGTACGTCGGCCCCCGCTGCCACTTCGTCCACTACGGACTGCGCGGCGGCGAGCTGCTCAACCAGGTCGCCGTCTTCGAGTCGCCCAAGGCGCGCGCCGGCGAGGAGGACTGGGGCACGCCCGACGAACTCGACGCGGCCTTCGAGCAGACCTGCGACTTCGTGCGCGACGGGCTGCCCCACATGTGGCGCGGCAAGTGGTGGCGGATGTACGACCGCGACCCGATCATGAGGTGGGTGGACGGCGCCGTCGCGCTGCTCGGCGACTCCGCCCACCCCCCGCTGCAGTACATCGCCCAGGGCGCGATCATGGCGATCGAGGACGGCTGGGTGCTCGGCGAACACGTCGCCCGGCACCTCGCCGGGGACGGCTCCGTCGACTGGCCGGCCGTCCTCGCGGCCTACCAGGCCGTACGCCCCGAGCACTGCCGCCGCGTCCTCACCACGTCGCGCGCCTGGGGCGAGCTGTGGCACCTCGACGGCCTGCCCCGCCGGCAGCGCAACGTCCTGCTGCGGGAGCGCGACACCCGCGACTACTCGTTCGTGGACTGGCTCTACGGGCCGACCGCGCTGCACCCCTCCGACGAGCCGCCGATGTTCACGCCGGTGCCCCTCGCGTCGGCGAAGGCGGACCCGCTCACGGTGACCTGAGGGGGACGGGCAGCCGGTCGCGGAGCTCTTCGGCCGTGACGCCGAAGGTCTCCCGGATCGCCGCCCCGTCCGGGCCCACGTCGAAGACGGCGACGTCGGTGTAGACCCGGCTGACGCAGCCGACGCCGGTCAGCGGGTAGGTGCAGGCGGGCACGAGCTTGGATCGGCCCTGCTTGTCGAAGAGCGTCATCATCACGAAGACCTGCTTGGCGCCGATCGCCAGATCCATCGCGCCGCCGACGGCCGGGATGGCGCCGGGGGCGCCGGTGCTCCAGTTGGCGAGGTCCCCGGTGGCCGAGACCTGGAACGCGCCCAGCACGCACACGTCGAGATGGCCGCCGCGCATCATGGCGAAGGAGTCCGCGTGGTGGAAGTAGGACGTTCCGGGAAGCTCGGTCACCGGGACCTTGCCGGCGTTGGTGAGATCGGGGTCGATCTGCTCGCCGGCCGCGGCGGGACCCATGTTGAGCATCCCGTTCTCGGTGTGCAGCACGACGCCCGAGTCGCCGGGAAGATGGTCGGCGACCTTGGTGGGACGGCCGATGCCGAGGTTGACGTAGGAGCCGGCCGGGATGTCGCGGGCGACGACCGCGGCCAGCTCGTCCGGGGTCAGAGACCCTGTTGCGGGAGACATGTCAGCGGGCTCCTTGGACGGTGTAGTGCCGTTCCTCGACCCGCACCACGCGGTCGACGAAGATGCCGGGCGTGACGACCGCTTCGGGGTCGATCTCCCCGGCGGGGACGACGCCGCCGACCTGCGCGAGCGTGGTGGTCGCGGCCGTCGCCATGACGGGCCCGAAGTTGCGGGCGGTCTTGCGGTAGACGAGGTTGCCCATGGTGTCGGCCCGATGGGCGCTGATCAGCGCCACGTCCCCCTTGATGGGGTATTCCAGGACGTGGACGCGCCCGTCGATGGTCCGGGTCTCCTTGCCCTCGGCCAGGGGAGTGCCCACGCCGGTCGGGCAGTAGAAGGCGCCGATGCCCGCGCCCGCCGCGCGCATCCGCTCGGCGAGGTTGCCCTGCGGCACGACCTCCAGCTCGATCTTCCCCGTCCGGTAGAGCTCGTCGAAGACGTGGGAGTCGCTCTGCCGGGGGAAGGAGCAGAGCACCTTGCGCACGCGTCCCGTCTTGAGCAGCGCGGCCAGCCCGACTTCTCCGTTCCCGGCGTTGTTGGACACGATGGTGAGGTCCTTCGCGCCCTGCCGGATCAGCCCGTCGATGAGGTCGAACGGCATCCCGGCGAAGCCGAAGCCGCCGACCAGGACGGTGCTGCCGTCCTCGATCCCGCGGACGGCCTCGTCGACGCTCTCCAGAATCTCCGCCCTGCTCATGCTCCGGCCTCCCTGTTCTCCGAGCCCGTGTTCTCCAGGACGACGGCCAGGCCTTGCCCGACGCCGATGCAGATCGTGGCGACGCCCCAGCGCTCGCCGCGCTCGCGGAGCACCTTCGCGAGCGTGCCGAGGACGCGGGCGCCGCTGGCCCCGAGGGGGTGGCCGATCGCTATCGCGCCGCCCCTGGTGTTGACGATCTCCGGATCGATACCCCAGGCGTCGACGCAGGCGAGCGACTGGACGGCGAAGGCCTCGTTGAGTTCGACCGCGCCGACCTCGTCCCAGCCGATCCCGGCCCGCGCGAGGGCGCGGTTCGCCGCCTCGACGGGGGCGTAGCCGAAGTCCTGCGGGTCGAGCGCGAACGCGCCCCGTCCGGCGATGCGCGCGAGGGGTTCGAGGCCGATCCGGTCGCCGGCGGTCGCCGAGCCGAGGAGCAGCGCGGACGCGCCGTCGCTGAGCGGCGAGGCGTTGCCGGCGGTGATGGTGCCGTCCGGGCGGAAGCTCGGCTTGAGCCCGGACAGCTTCTCCAGCGAGGAGTCGGCACGGACGCCCTCGTCGCGCTTCAGTTCGCCGGCGGGGACGACCAGGTCGTCGTAGAAGCCGTCGTCCCAGGCGGCCGCCGCCAACCGGTGGGAACGCAGCGCGAACGCGTCCTGGCGCTCGCGGCCGATGCCGTACCTCTCCTGGAGGAGTTCGTTGGCCTCGCCGAGCGAGACCGTCCACTCCTTCGGCATGCGCGGGTTCACCAGCCGCCAGCCGAGCGTGGTCGAGACCGCGGTGAGGTCACCGGCCGGGAAGCCCTTCGCCGGTTTCGGCAGCACCCACGGCGCCCGCGTCATCGACTCGACCCCGCCGGCCAGGACCAGATCGGCGTCGCCCGTCTCGATCGTCCGGGAGCCGATCATCGCCGCGTCGAGGCTGGAGCCGCACAGCCGGTTGACGGTCGTGCCCGGCACGCCGGTCGGCAGCCCGGCGAGCAGCGCGGCCATCCTGCCGACGTTGCGGTTCTCCTCACCCGCGCCGTTCGCGTTGCCCCAGACGACCTCGCCGATCGCGGCCGGGTCCAGCCGGGGCGCCCGGTCCAGCAGCGCGGTGATCACGCCCGCCGCGAGGTCGTCCGGCCGGACGCCCGACAGGGAGCCGTTGAACCGCCCGAACGGGGTCCGGACGGCGGAGTACAGGAAGGAGCTCATGATCCGAGGCTAGGTGACCACCCTTGATATAATGAAATATCAATATTCGCTCCTATTAAGACGTTCACGATATGGATCTGCGCCACCTGCGGTACTTCGTCGCGGTCGCCGAAGAGCTGCACTTCGGACGTGCCGCCGAGCGCCTCACCATGGCCCAGCCGCCGCTGTCGCAGGCGATCCGCCGGCTGGAGGCAGAGCTGGGCGTGGACCTGTTCCACCGCAGCACGCGCCGCGTCGGCCTCACCGACGCGGGCCGCGGCTACCTGGCACGCGCCCGGAAGATCCTCGGCGAGGTGGACGAGGCGGCGCACGAGGCCCGCCGGGTCGCGGCCGGCGCGGTCGGCCGTCTCGCGATCGGCTGCGTGGGCTCGGCGACCTACAGCCTGCTGCCCGCGATCTCCCGCGGCCTCTCCCTGGAACTGCCCGGCGTCGACTTCTCCTTCCGCGGCGAGATGCTGGTGCCCGACCAGACCGCGGCGCTGCGGGCCGGCGAGATCGACCTGGCACTGCTGCGGCCGCCGATCGAGGACCTCTCGCTCACCGTCCTGCCGCTGCGCCGGGACCGGCTCGTCGTCGCGGTCCCCTCCGGCCACCCCCTGTCCGCACTGCGGGAGGTGGGGGTCACCGACATGGCGGACGCCGACCTCATCGTGCACTCCGCGGACCGCCGCTCGGTGATGTACGGCGTAGTGCTCGGGCTCTTCCGCGACGCCGGCGTAGAGCCCCGGATCCGACACGAGGTCGGCGAGACCTCCACGCTGATCACCCTCGTCGCGGGCGGGCTCGGCGTGGCCGTCGTCCCGGAACCGGTGACGGCCCTGGCCCTCGAAGGCGTCGACTTCCGGCCGATGGTGCGCCCCGCCATGGACATCGACCTCGCGATAGCCCACCGAACCGACCGCACGGAACCGCACCTGGCCCGAGCCGTCTCGGTGATCCAGCAGGTCGTCCTGCGCTGACGGGGCGCCCCGGGCCCGCGCCCCGCCGGGATCAGGCGCGGCAGGTCAGGGGGCGGCCGCCGTTGAAGGTGATCATGTCGCCGATCGCGGAGATCACGTCGATCTCGCCGCCGGGTTCGAGGCCGTCGAGCTCGGCGTACGCGCGGTGCAGGTTGCCGACGAGCCGCTCGGCGTCGGTCAGCTCCGCGAACGGGCCGAGGTCGGCCTCGCGGGCGGCCTCCAGCGGAGTCAGCCCGGCCGGTTTCGCCGCGGCGGCCGTCGTCTGCACGAACCGGAGGTAGCCGGCCACGCGGTCGATCAGCTCCGGGCCGCCGACGGGGCCGTGGCCGGGGACGATCGTCTCCGCGTCCAGCGGCGCGATGACCTCCTCCAGCACCTTGATCGCACCGGAGACCGAGCCTTGCAGCAGGAACGGGGTGCCGCCGTTGAACAGCAGGTCCCCGCAGAACAGCACGCGCCGCTCCGGGATCCACACGATCGAGTCGTTGGTGGTGTGCGCGGGCGTCCCGACGTGCCGGACCTCGCAGCGCAGCTCGTCCACCCACAGGGTCACGCCGTCGGTGTAGGTGAGGAACGGCGGCTCTATCTCGACGTCGCCCCAGTCCACCTTCGTCCAGACCGGCTCGTCGAACGGCTTGCCCCAGGCGAGCGCGCTCGTGCGCGTCTCCTCGTGGCCGATGACCGTCGCGCCGGAGAACAGGTAGTTGCCGAACGTGTGGTCGCCGTGGTGGTGGGTGTTGACCAGCGTCCGGACGGGCCGGTCGGTGACCGACCGGATCGACTCCAGGTAGGCGCGGGTCCTGCGCTCGGTCGAGCAGGCGTCCACGCTCGTCACGCCGCGTTCCCCGACGAGGAAGCCGGTGTTGTTGATCCACCAGGTGCCGTCGGGCTGGACGTAGGCGTACACCCCGTCCGAGACCTCGTGCAGACGCGGGGTTCCGGGACCTTCGCGGTCGGGTGCGTCGCTCATGGGACGAGATACTATTCCGATCTCCGCGGGGGCCGGAGGTCCTCGTCGGAGTGGCGAGCGGGCTCGGGACCGTCGGGGCCGACCCGGATCATCCGGGTGACGCGCACGATCCGGAACCGCCGCCCGCACGCCACGAACTCGATGCCGCCGTCGGTGTCGATGCGGTCGGCGGCCCACGCGTACTCGGCCAGCTCGCCGGGGCTCGGCGGCGCGCAGCCGGCGGGCGTGTCGAGCGGCAGCAGCGCGCGGAAGTAGTGCGCGAGGGAGTCGCGGGCGTCCTGCGGGCCGGTCCCGCCGGTGATCGGCCGCCACTGGTCGTCGCGGTCCTCCATGACGGTGAAGTCCGGGGGCAGCAGCACGACGCCCGGATACGCCTTGACGGCGGTGACGGCCTCGTGGCGCAGCTCGTCCGGGACGGTCCCGGTGGCCGGGACCACGCTCAGCAGCTCCAGCCGGAGCGCCGCGTCGGCCGGGCCGACCGGGGCGGCCGGGTCGATGGGGTGATCGAACAGCGGCCCGTCCTCGCCGTCGGTGACGCGGGCCGGCTCGGGCCCGTCGCCGCCGAACCGGGCGAAGCCCAGCACCCGGACGACCCGGAACCGCAGCGGCCCGGCCGCGCACTCGTTGCCGCCGGCCGCGTCCCCGGCCGCGCCCGGCCCCTCGTCCCCGAGAGCCGCCTCTTCGAGGGCGTCCGCGAGCAGCAGCATCTCCTTGTGCACCGCCGGTTCGTGGTCCGCGGCGATGTCGCGCAGGTGCACCGACAGGTCGATGCGGGCCTCGCCGGGGTCCAGCGCGCCGAGCGACAGGAGCCGCCACGCCCCTCCGGCCTGCTCGGCGCAGCCGAACTCCGGCGGCCCCACGCCGACGAGCTCCGGGTAGGCGCGGCGCCGTTCGGCGGCCTCCTGGTCGCGGACGGCCGCCACCGGCTCCAGGTCCTTGACGACGTTGATCAGGTCGTGTCCCGGCATCCCTTCGAAGGACATGCGTCCATCGTGACGCGCCGCCGCGTCCCGCGCCGTGGAAACGGCCCATGCGTCAGTAATCGAGATCGGGCAGCGTCGTCATCAGGTGCGGGTTCGGCGCGCTGTCGCGGGTGGGCGGCTCCTGCGAGCGGGCCGAGCGCAGCACCTCGCCGGCGCCGAGGACGGCCGCGTCGCCGGTGTCGTCCCCGATCCGCGCCGCGAGGCCCGTCCGGTCGCGGATCAGCCGCTCCAGTCCGGGCAGCCGGGAGCATCCGCCGGTGAGGGTGACGCCGACGCTGAGCAGGTCGCCGGAGATCTCGGGAGAGCAGCCGGTCACCCCGGCGCCGATGGCGTCGACGATCTCGGCGACGGGACCGGCGATCGCCCGGCCGACGTCCACGGTGGTGAGCACGAGCGACCGCGGCATCCCCGAGGCGATGTCGCGCCCGTGCACCACGGTCTGCCGCACCGGCCGCCGCCCGAGCGGCGGAACCGCCCCGACCTCCAGCTTCGCCGCCTCCGCCGCCGACCGAGACAGCGCCACGTGGTGCTCGCTGCGGACGAGATCGACGATCGCGCGGTCCAGCGCCGACCCGCCGACGAGCGTGGTGCGCGAGGTGACGAGACCGCCGAACGCGATGACGCCCACGTCGGTGACGTCCGAGCCGATGTCGGCGACGACCGTGATCTCCGACCGCAGGGACGAGGTCATGCCCATCCCGATGGCGGCCGCGATCGGCGTCGGCACGAGCGTGAGCCGCCGCGCCCCGGCCTGGTAGGCGGAGAACCGCAGCGCCCGGTAGTGGACGGAGGTCAGCCCGCTCGGAACCGTCACGACCAGCCGGGGACGGGCCGTGTAGTGCCGTTTCTGGTGGCGGCGGACGAGCGCCCGCATCATGTACTCCGCCGCGTCGGTCTCGGTCGGCGCGCCCTCGCGCACCGGCCGGACGAGGGTCACGTCCGGGTTGCGTCCCGCCATCGCCTGCGCCGGGCCGCCGAGCGCGAGGATGCGCCCGGTGCGCCGGCAGCGGGCGAGAAGCGACGGTTCCCGGCAGACGACCCCGCGATCCTTGAGGTGCATCCGGACGGTCGCGCTTCCCATGTCGATAGCGGTGTCACGGCCCGCGAAGTCCCACATCGCGTCCCCCAATCACCCGAAGTCGCAAGAGCCCTGTTGATGCCCTCCCGTCCGGTGGCGATGCCCATGCGCGGGTAAGCGAATGGCAAGGTCATGGCGAACACGGATCCGTCATGTCCGGAACGCCGCCCGCCCCTCGCCTCCGGTCCGGCGCGAAATCCCGGGCACCCACCAAGACACCATGTTGGAACGGTCGAGCCCGCGCCTCGCCGCCCGGCCCACCGCCCCCGCGATCCGGCGGCCCGCCGTCCGGCGGCGGCTCGGCCGACCGGATGCTTGTGAATTGTGTTTTAACGTGGTTGCATGGGATGCATGGCTCACCATGTGCTTCGGTTCGCGGCCGGGACGGACATCGGCAAGCGGCGGACGGCGAACGAGGACTCGGCGTTCGCCGGCCCGCGGCTGCTCGCGGTCGCCGACGGGATGGGCGGCCACCCGCACGGCGACGTCGCGAGCCGGACGGCCATCGAGACCATGGCCGGCCTGCCGCTCGACGGCGACCCGGCGGCGGACCTCGCCGCCGGGGTGGCCGAGGTCGCCGCGCGGCTGGACGACCTCGGCCGCGGCGATCCGGAGATGGCGCGGACGGGCACGACGCTGACCGCGATGACCTGGGACGGGACGGGCTTCACGGTCGCGCACATCGGCGACTCCCGCGCCTACGTCCTGCGTGCCGGTGACCTGTACCAGCTGACCCGCGACCACACGATGGTCCAGTCGCTCGTGGACGGCGGAGAGCTCACCCAGGAGGAGGCCGCGCGTCACCCCAAGGGATCGGCGCTGGTCAAGGCGCTGCAGAGCGGGAGCAGCGGCGAGCCCGACGTGTTCCGGTACGACGCGCGTCCCGGTGACCGCTACCTGCTGTGCTCCGACGGCCTCTCCGGGCTCGTCGCGCGGGAGGAGATACGCGAGACGATGGCCCGCGCGGCGAGCCCGGCGGACGCCGTCACGCGCCTCATCGATCTCGCCAACGAGGCCGGCGGCCAGGACAACATCACCTGCGTCGTCGCGGACGTCATCGCGCCCTCGATCGCCCCCCGGCAGGAGCCGCTGATGATCGGCGCCGCCGACGACGCCGGGCCCCTAGCGCGCCTCGGCCGCCGGTTCCGGCGGCCCTGACGTGCCTTCGGGGACGCGTGGCCGACTTCCATCAACTAGTAAATTGACTCAGTTCACAGTCATTCTTCGAGCCGATCGATGTTGCAAAGATCAAGTAGGGTTGCGCCATGAGCGGTGACCCGGGTGTGACCGCCGGCGACATCGCGCGGCTGGCCGGTGTCGGGCGCGCGACGGTCAGCAACTGGCGCCGCCGCCACGGCGACTTCCCGCGCCCGGTCGGCGGCACCGCGACAAGCCCGCTGTTCTCGCTCAGC
This sequence comes from Actinomadura sp. 7K507, assembly GCF_004348425.1. GTDB lineage: Bacteria > Actinomycetota > Actinomycetes > Streptosporangiales > Streptosporangiaceae > Spirillospora. Next base: position 43,567 of record NZ_SMKK01000012.1, on the reverse strand, counting down.
GACATCGAGGGCTGGCTGCACCGCAACGGCAAGCCGTTCGAGGTGTCGGTGGCCGACCGCCTCTGGCAGCGGCTCCGCGCGTCGGGTGACGACTTCCAGCTCGCCGACCTCGTCGGCTGGGCCGGGCTGCACCTCCTCGAACTGCGCGGGGACCCCGTCAAACTGCCCTGGCCCGGCATAGAACCGGACGACTCCGGCCTGCCCGGCCTGCTCGCCGACCTCGCCGCCGAGCACGGCCACGCCGCCGCGTTCGGGCTGCTCGTCGAGCGCTACGTCCAGGCCCACTCGCGGCGGCTCGTCGTCACGCGCCCGGACGTGGCACGGCTCATGACGCGCCTCGCCTGCCGCGAGGGCGACGTCGTCCTGGACCCGGCCTGCGGGCTCGGCACGCTGCTTCTGGCGACGCCCGGCGCGCGGCTGGCCCTCGGCCAGGACGGCAACGCGGCCGCCGCCCGCATCACCGCGATCAGGCTGCTGATGGCCGGTACGCCCGCCGAGGTCGTCCCCGGGGACTCGCTGCGCGGTGACGGTTTTCCGGGCGAGGTCGCCGACGCCGTCGTGTGCAACCCGCCGTTCGGCGACCGCGCGTGGGGCCACGAGGACCTGGCCGGAGACCCGCGCTGGGAGCACGGCCTGCCGCCGCGCGGCGAACCCGAGCTGGCCTGGGTCCAGCACTGCCTGGCGCATGTGCGGCCCGGCGGCCGCGCCGCCGTGCTGATGCCGTCGGCGGTCGCGAGCCGCCGCCCCGGCCGCCGCGTCCGCGGCAACCTGCTCCGCGCCGGCGCGCTGCGGGCCGTGGTGACGCTGGCGCCCGGCGGGCCCGACCTGTGGCTCCTGCGCCGCCCGGAGCCCGGCGAACGGTCCCCGGCCGGCGTGCTCCTGCTGGACGCCGACGGCGACTTCGCTCGGGCCGAGCTGGAATGGGACCGGTACCCGGACGGCGAGTTCTGCGTTCCGGTCATCGACCTGCTCGACGACGAGGTCGACGTGAGCCCGTCCCGGCACCGTCCCCGCCTCCACCGCCGCAGACGATGCCGCCGGGGCAGCAGGGCCAGCACGGGCAGCAGAACGGCCCCTACACCGGCCCGCAGCAGGTCTCGCACGTCCCCGCGCAGCAGACCCCGACGCTGGCGGACGCGGTCAAGGCCGCCCACCAGGAGGGCCAGGACTTCGGCGAGTCCGTCGCCAGGGACGCGCCCGCGCTGTGGCTGGAGGCCGTCCTGGCCCGCAAGCCGCGCATGCCGTCCGACCTGGAGGCACGTCTCCTTCAGGGCTCCTCGCTGCCCATCGACTTCCTCCTGCACGACGAGGTGCGCCACGCGCTGCGCCGCGGATTCTGGGACGCCCTAGAACGCTCCCGCCGCTGACCTGCGATTTTCCCGCAAGCGGGGTGACGGGTACGCGCCGGTATTCCACGATCATCACCGATTCGGCCGCTTCGGCCGCGCGGCGGCGGGTAGCGTTGAACCGTGACGCATGTGACGGAAGACGATCTCGACGACCTGGAGTTCGACACCCTGCGCACCGGCGATCACATCTCGGCGGCGCGCCGGCTCGCCGAACTGGCCGAGTCGGTGTCCGGCGGGGTGTCACGCGCCAACGTCCTGCTGCGTGCCGGGGAGCAGTGGCAGCACGCGGGCGACCACGACAGGGCGGCCGAGCTGTATCGCAAGGCCCTTGACGACGGCGGAGAGACCTATGGCGACCCGCGCGCCTACCTCGCGGACGCCCTCTTCGAGCTCGACCGCGCCGACGAGGCGCGCACGCTCGTCGAGCAGATCCGCGCGGACAAGCCGCGCGACCCCGAGGTGTACCGCGCCGTGGCCGAGGTCCTGTACGCCCAGGGTGACGCGACCGGCGCCCACGAATGGGCCACCAGCGGCGCCGACGTCGTCCTCGCCCTGCGCGACCGCGTCGTCGGCACCGGGATAGTCGGCGGCCCCGACGAGCCGCCGGTCACGGAAGCGGAGAGCCTCACTCCCGGCCCGGACGACGTCGCCCTGGCCGAGGACAGCCTCGAAGCGCTGCTCCGCCTCCGCTACCGCGCACGCATCGACCTGGGCCGCAGCGAAGACGACTACGACGCGCTCCTGGACGACCTCCTCAAGAACGGCTGACACGAAAGCGGAGCCACATCGCCACGCGGCCATGTGGCGTGACCCGGCCGGCGGGACCGAACAGGCCTTAGAGGACGGCCACCAGTTCGCTCAGGGACTGGGCCACGGCCGCCGGAGGTTCGTGTTCCGTCACGGGCCAGCCGCGCAGGCGAGCCTCTCTGACGGCCTCATCGTGCCCGGAGGAGGCGGAGCGGTCCGATTGGGTCCGGAGGTACCCGCAGGGCGCCTCCGGCCAATCTGGGGGCATCGGGAGCTCTTCGTGGGCCGAGCCTCCGCCGCGGAGGTGCAGTGGGCGCGGCAGGTCGGCGTCCACGAACACGTAGCCGCCCACGGGACGGTGGGCGGCGCGCTGGGCGAGGGCGATGCCGGGCAGCAGGGGCCCGGCGGCGCCGTGCGCGGTGAGGACGAGCGGAGCCACCGGATCGGTCGCCGTGATGATCAGCGAGACGCGGGCGATGTAGCGGTGGCCGGTGCCGTCCGGGACGTCCGGCGCGACCACGTCCAGGCCGTACGAGCGCAGCATCTCCGGCAGGTCGCCCCAGGCGTCCGCGCCGGCGTCCGGCGCGTGCAGCAGAACCAGCGTTCCCGGCGTCATCTCGTCCCCGTTACGCGGAATGTGATCGATGGTGAGCATCGTTCCGAGCAGCCACCGCTTGCGCGGCGGCGGTCCCGGTCTGACCCACAGCAGGTGTGGCGCCGGGTTCCTGTTTCGCGGGCGGTTGCCCGGCGGGGCCGGGTCTTACATCGCCTCCGCAGGCGTTTTGTCTCTCCGCCCCACTGGCGGCGAGGACGAGCAGATTACGGGCAGCGTTGACGTCCCGCCCCAGGACCAAGCCGCAGCCGCAGCGGTAGGTGCGCTCGGACAGGGTGAGGCTTGGCTTTCGCCTCCCGCAGCCCGAGCAAGTCTTGGAGGAGGGGTACCAGCGGTCGGCCACCACCAGGCGGCCGCCCCTCCAGCCGGTCTTGTAGTCCAGCATCCGCCGCGCCTGCCCGAACCCTTGATCGGCCACGGCGCGGGCCAGCCGCTGGTTGCCCAACATGCCGGTCACATTGAGGTCTTCGACCACCACCGTCTCGTACCTTGCGGCCAGCAGGCTGGTGGCCTTGTGCAGGGCGTCGGCGCGAACGTCGGCGACACGGGCGTTGTAGCGGGCCAGCCGCCCGGCCGCCTTAACCCGGTTCGCCGACCCAAGCTGGGCGCGCGAGTGCGCCTTGGCAAGCCTCCGCAGCTTCCGAAGCCCCGCCCGCAGCGCCCTGGAACCCGCGATCTCGATGAGCATGCCCTGGTCGTCCACGGCGGTCAACAGCGTCTTGACGCCCAGGTCGACACCCACCGCCGAGCCAGGGCGGGCATGCCGTCGGGGGACGTGCCGGTCAACCTGCACGGTGAAGCACACGTGCCAACGATGCGCCGTCCGCGACACCGTGGCCGACAGGATCCTCGCCGTACCGTTCTCCAAGCGGCGCGCGAGTTTGCGGGTGGACTCATGCGTGCTGATCGTGCCTAGGCGGGGCAGTGTGACCGTCTTTCCCGTGCAGCGGATCGCGCCGGTGGAGAACCGGAACGCCTCCCGGCAGCGGTCCCGCTTCTTGAACCGGGGAAACCCCAAACGACGCCCCCTGCGGACGCCGTTGCGGGACTCGACGAAGTCGCGCAGCGCGCGGTCCAGATCGCGGAAGGCTTCCTGGTAGACGCACTTGGAGTTCTCGCCCCACCAGCCCAGTGCCGGGTCGGTCTTCTTCACCTGGTTCCACAACCGGTGCAACTCGGTCCCCGACCACCACTTGCCCTCAGCGTCGTAGCGGCGGGCGCAGGCGGCCAAGCCCCAGTTCCACGCGAACCGCGCCGCCCCCGCATGCGAACATAGCGCCCGCCGCTGTGCGGGCGTCGGATCGAGCGCGAACCGGTACGCCTGAGTGACCATCACACTCCGCACCGTAGCGTCCGCCACTGACAATCCACCCGACCCGCTCACAGCCGCGTACGAATGCTCATGTTCAAACGCTCTCACCCAACCGTTGAGAGCCCTCCCGGGCACCGTACATGGGCGGCGGCGGGGGCCGTGCGCGAGGTGAATAGGGTTTCCCGGGTGAGCGATCGCGAAGTGCTGCTGCAGATGATCAAGGACAAGGCCGTGGTGCACGGGGACTTCGTGCTGTCCTCGGGCAAGCGGGCGTCCTGGTACGTGGACCTGCGCCGGGTCACGCTGGACGGGTCCGCGGCACCGCTGGTGGGCCGGGTCATGCTGGACGAGACCGCCGACCTCGGCTACGACGCCGTCGGGGGTCTCACGCTGGGCGCCGACCCGGTAGCCGGCGCGATGCTGCACGCGGCCGCGGCCCGGGGACGTGCGCTGGACGCGTTCGTCGTCCGCAAGGCGGGCAAGGCCCACGGCTTGCAGCGGCGCATCGAGGGACCGGACGTCGAGGGACGCCGGGTGCTCGCCGTCGAGGACACCTCCACCACGGGCGGCTCCGTCCTCACGGCGGTGGAGGCGCTGCGGGAGGCGGGCGCGGAGGTCGTGGCGGTCGCGACGATCCTGGAGCGGGGCGCGGCCGGACGCCTCGCCGAAGAGGGCCTCACCTACCGCCACCCGTACGACGCCGCGGATCTCGGCATGGGCTAGGACGCAGCAAGGGCCAAGGCACCGTGAGGGCGCTCTGTGTCGTGAGGGCGCTGCCCTGGGTCGTGAGGGCGCTTGCCTGGGTCGTGAGGGCGCTGCCCGGAAGGTTGGGAGTGGTCGCCGACGGGTCAGGACTGGTCGCCGACGAACCATTGGCCGCGTTGCCCGTTCGGCTTCTGCGGCTGCGGCTCGCCGTAGATGGTGACCTGGAGCGAGCCGCCGTTGGAGGCGACGACCTGGAGGGGGGCCTCGTCGTACTGGAGCGTGTCTCCGGTGTCGAGCCGTCCGTTGGTGAGTACCTTGCCCTGGGCGTCCGCGACCCGGACGACCACGGTGGTGGGCTGTCCGGTCACGCGGATCACCAGTGGGATGGACTCCGCAGGTGAGGCCGCGTTGCCGGTGGGCGTGGCGGGCGCGCTCTCGCCGCCGCCTCCGCCGCCTCCGTCGTCGCTGGTGGGCGAGGCGGACGTGACGGGTCCCTTCTGGTCGGATTCGCCCGAAATCGCGTTGACCAGTGCCATGGCGCCCACGACCAAGAGGGCAAGGGCGGCCGCCACGGCGACAACCGCGATCAGTATGCGCGCGAGACCCCTAGGGTCCGACCGATGACGTCCCACATGGGGAGGTTAGCGATAAGTGTCACCGCTGAGCGACGGACGTGACTCTTCGGGGCCATTCTTATTCGGACCCTGGTCCGCTTTGGGCCTGCCCTTCATCATCTCCCGGACGATCGGAATCAGGCAGAGCACGACGATGACCGCGATACCGGGAAGGATGTAGGACTCGATCTCCGGCACCGTCGAACCGAGGAAGTGCCCGAGCAGGAACAGGGATTCCGTCCAGAGCAGGGCACCGACCGCGTTCCAGACGAAGAACCTGCGGGCGTCCATGCCGACCATCCCGGCGAGGGGGTTGATGAACGTCCGCACGATCGGGATGAACCGGGCCAGCACGATGGCCTTGGCCGGGCCGAACCGGTTGAAGTAGTACTCGGCCTTGTCCACCCACTCCCGCCTGAAGATCCTGGAGTCGGGACGGTCGAAGAGCCTGCGGCCGTAGCGGGCGCCGAGCCAGTGACCGGTCTGGGCACCGGCGATCGCCGCGATCGGGCCGCCGATCATCAGCCACGGCAGCGACAGCGGCTGGAACTCCTGCCCGTTCACGGTCGACACCGCCGTGAGGATCCCCGCCGAGAAGAGCAGCGAGTCGCCCGGCAGCAGGCAGCCGAACAGCAGCCCCGTCTCGGCGAAGATGATGGCGATCACCCCGGCCGTCGCGAACGCGCCGAAGAGCTGCAGCCACGCCGCCGGATGCAGCCACTCGGTGATACTGAGAGGCAGGGCCGTGAGTACCACTCCGCGAGCGTACCTTTCCACGCGCTCCGAGTAGGCGAGATACTGGGGGCGGACGGCATGCCCGACCCGGAAACCGTTTGCCCAGGGCTCCTCACCCGGGTACCCGGTCCTCCGGGTGCTACCGCCCGGCCGGATGCCCGCTGGCACCGACCTATGTGAAAGGACGCTGATCAATGCCCATCGCAACGCCCGAGGTCTACGCGGAGATGCTCGACCGCGCGAAGCAGAGCGGCTTCGCCTTCCCCGCGATCAACGTGACGTCCAGCCAGACGCTGAACGCCGCGCTGCGAGGTTTCGCGGAGGCCGAGAGCGACGGGATCGTGCAGGTGTCCACCGGAGGCGCCGAGTACCTGTCCGGCTCCACGGTCAAGGACATGGTCATCGGCTCGACCGCCCTCGCGGAGTACGCCCGGGTCGTCGCCGCCAAGTACCCGGTGAACATCGCCCTGCACACCGACCACTGCCCGAAGGACAAGCTGGACGGCTTCATGCGTCCGCTCATCAAGATCTCGCAGGAGCGGGTGGCGCGCGGCGAGGAGCCGCTGTTCCAGTCCCACATGTGGGACGGGTCGGCGGTCGAACTGCACGAGAACCTGCGCATCGCCGAAGAGCTCCTGGACCAGTGCGCCAAGGCGCGGATCATCATGGAGATGGAGATCGGCGTCGTCGGCGGCGAGGAGGACGGCGTCGCCAACGAGATCAACGAGAAGCTCTACACGACGCCGGGTGACGCGCTCGCGACCGCCGAGGCCGTCGGCGTGGGCGAGAAGGGCCGCTACATCCTCGCGGCGACGTTCGGGAACGTGCACGGCGTCTACAAGCCGGGCTCGGTCAAGCTGCGTCCCGAGGTGCTCAAGGACATCCAGGACGCGGTCGGCGCAAAGCACGGCAAGGACAAGCCGTTCGACCTGGTGTTCCACGGCGGCTCGGGCTCCACGCTGGAGGAGATCCGGGAGGCGGTGTCGTACGGCGTCATCAAGATGAACATCGACACCGACACGCAGTACGCGTTCACCCGCCCGGTCGCCGAGCACATGTTCCGCAACTACGACGGCGTGCTGAAGGTCGACGGCGAGGTCGGCAACAAGAAGCAGTACGACCCGCGCTCGTGGGGCAAGGCGGCCGAGACCGCCATGGCCACCCGCATCGTCGAGGCGTGCGAGAGCCTCCAGTCCGCGGGCCAGAAGCTCAAGTAACGCCGGCACGGGCCGGGCGGTCTCCGGCCGCCCGGCCTCCGCGTTGCCTGACGAAACCCGGGTAGGCTCGACCCTGTGGCACTGCCCCGCACCTACGAGTCGCAGAACTGCTCGATCGCCCGCTCACTGGAGGTCATCGGCGATCGCTGGACGCTGCTGGTGATACGCAGCGCGTTCGAGGGCATCCGGCGCTTCGACGACTTCCAGGACGCTCTGGGCGTGGCCCGCAACGTCCTCACGGACCGGCTCAACCGGCTGTGCGACGAGGGCATCATGCGCCGCGTCCCGTACCAGGAGCGCCCGGAGCGGTACGAGTACCGCCTCACCCGCAAGGGCGTCGAACTGTGGCCCGCGATGATGACCCTCCTGATGTGGGGCGACCGCCACTATGCCCCCGAAGGCCCACCCCTGATCATCGCCCACCTGGGCTGCGACGGCACCCTGACTCCCCACTTCACGTGCTCCGCCTGCGGCACCCCGCTCGGCCCGTCCGACGTGGAACCCCGCCCCGGCCCAGGCACCTGACCCGCAACGCGCGATGACTTTCCCCGTCGGCACCGGTCAGTAGGGGTATCGCAGTTGCGGCAACACCTGGCAAAGGAGTTATCGACATGGCCACCATCGCAGTACACGAGTTCATCTCCCTCGACGGCGTTTTCGAGGACCCGAGCTGGACCTTCGACTACGGCTTCGACCCGCAGATGGGCGAGACCATCGGCGCGCTCACCGGCGACGCGACCGCGATCCTGCTGGGACGGACGACGTACGAGATGTTCGCGCCGGCCTGGCGCGACCGCACCCCCGAGGACGACCCGGGCGCTCCGTTCTTCAACGAGACGCGGAAGTACGTCGTCGGCGCTCAGCCCCTCGTCGAGGAATGGGCGAACACCACCGCGCTCGGCGCCTACGACGCCGACGCGATCCGCGAGCTCAAGGACGAGCACGACGGCAAGATCTACATCTCCGGCAGCGGGCGGCTGGTGCGCGGGCTGCTCGCCGACGGCCTGATCGACGAGCTGCACCTGTTCGTCTTCCCGGTCGCACTCGGCAAGGGCGACCGGCTCTGGCGCGAGGACGAGACCCGGCTGGCCCTGCAGACCCACGACGTCTACGCCAACGGCGTCGTCCACCTCTCCTACGCCCCGGCGGCGAAGTAGACGTCGCCCTCGGGTTGCTTCACGCAACTTTCTGCGATCCAATAAGTTTCATGAAGCAACTCGATGTGCGCACCGCCGCCCACATTGACCTGGACGACGTCCGTATCCGCCCGTACGGGATCACCGACCGCGACCGCGTCCACCGGATGTCGGAGCAGCTCTCCTCCGCAAGCCTCTACACGCGCTTCTTCTCCGGCACGCCCCGCATCCCCGACCACTACCTCGGCCTGCTCGACAACGTGGACCACTGGGACCGCGACGCCCTGGTGGCCCTGGACGGCGACGAGGTCATCGGGACCGCCGAGTACATCCGCAACAGGAAGCGGCCCTGGTGCGCCGACTTGGCCCTCCTGATCACCGACCCCTGGCAGCGCCGCGGCCTGGGCTCCGTCCTGGTGACCTACCTGGCCCGACTCGCGGAACGCCGCGGCATCACCGAGTTCGACGCGGACGTCGTCCTCACCAACCGGCCGGCGCTCCACTTCATCCACCACGGCTGGCCCACCGCCCACCCGACCCGCGATGGCAACGCCGCCCACTTCCACCTACCACTCACCAGTGCGCCCATCCGCTGAGGCCAGCGACGGCGCCGACCTGGTCCTCGCATTCACCGAGGCACTGCCGGATGATCTGCGAAGATCCGGAGGCGGATGCGGCAGCACGACGCCAAGGCGACCGCACGCCAGGAGAAGGAGGGATTGATGAGCACCCACTGGTTCGAGCTTGAGATCGGCCCGGTCAGCGACCCTGGTGGGGCGGCGGCGGCGCTGCGGTTCAGCTGTGGCTGAGGTCGTGGCGGCCGATGCCGGGGAGGAATCGGCCGACGGTCGCGGCGTACCGTGCGTAGGCGTCGCCGTGGACGCGTCGCAGGTACGGCTCCTCGACGGCGCGGACCTGCAGCTCGATCGCCACGACCGTCACGGCCAGGCCGCCCAGCGCCACCGGGTTGGGCACCATCGCGGTCAGGCCCGCGACCGTGACGATCATCGCGGTGAAGATCGGGTTCCGGGCCAGCGCGAACACTCCGGCCGTGACCAGTTCGGTGCGTTCGGCCTCGTCGACGCCGACCCGCCAGGACGCGCCCATCGACAGCTGCGCCGCCACCGTGCCGGCCGCACCGCCGAGCGCGACCACGGCCCCGCCGCCCCGTACGAAGGCGTGGTCCAGGACGGTGACGGCCTCCATGCCCGCGAGGGCCGCCATCGGTCCCGCGGCGCCGAGCACGAAACCGGCCACGACCAGGACGCCTGCCCACCAGTGCACGGCGCCAGGCGCCCATCCGATGCCGCGAAAACCCGCATCGCCGGTGCGACGCCATTGGATCCAGCCGCGCAGCCCGAAGGCCAGCAGAGCCCAGACCACCCAGATCGCCAGTGCGAAGACGGCCACGAGTACCTCCAGAGAAGGGGGACGAGGTTGACGGCCAGGCCTGGCTTGCCACAATTGTGAGCAATTGCTCGGCTTGCTGGCTACTCGCTTTTCCGGAGGTCGTGACGGTGGCGGACAAGAGGCTGCGGCCCAGGAAGCAGCCAGGACAGCAGCGGGCGCTCGACACCCGGGAGCGGCTGCTGGCGGCGGCTGCTCGCGTTTTCTCCGAGTACGGGTACGCCGCGGGCACCACCAACCGCATCGCCGAGGCCGCCGGTCACTCGATCGGCTCGCTCTACCAGTACTTCCCGAACAAGGACGCCATCCTGGTCGAGCTGGCCACCGCGCACGCCCGCGAGGGGATCGCCGCCGTCCAGCAACACATGGACGGCGTCCCCCTGCCGGAGTCCCTCGAAGGCAAGATCCGGCTGTTCGTCCGCGCCGCCGCCGACAACCATCGCGACGACCCGGCCTTGCACCGCGTCCTGTTCGAGCAGGCGCCCCGCCCGCCCGAGCTGCTGGAGTTCCTGCACACCGCCGAGCAGAACGCCATCACCGCCGCGACCGCACTGCTCACCGCCGACCCCGAGGTCACCGTCACCGACATCCCCATGGCCGCCCGCCTGGTGGTGAACACCATCGAGTCCCTCGTCCACCGCGTCTACGTCAACGGACCCCCCGAGGACTCCGACCGCTTCGAAAACGAACTCGTCAACATGCTCACCCGCTACCTGACCATGGGGCAGGGGTGAGACGCTGCGGCTGCCCGGGAGCACCTGGTGCGGGCGTTGGCCAAGAAGTACCGGGTGCATCGTCGGACGGTTCGTGGGACGTTGGCCTGGCGCGGGCTCCTGCTCATCAACGAAGTGGAGGAGGAAGTATGCGCCAGGCCGACTGGGGGGTGCTGTCCCCGCGGTGGGCCGGGATCCGCAGCCAGGAGATCGACGTCTGCGGAACCAGCGTGCACTATCTGAGCACCGACGCCGGCCAGGCGGGGCCCACCCATCTGCTGATCCACCCGATGGCGGGCAGCGCGTCGATGTTGCTGGACCTCATCGCGCCGCTGAGGACGCTCGGGCCGGTCGTCGCCCCCGATCTGCCGGGAACGTTGTTCGGCCACACCGTCTCGCCCCACCCTCGGGCGGCCAAGGCCGCGCCGAACGCACGCTTCCTGAGAGCCTTCGCCGCCCGGCTGGGCGTCCAGGACGCGGTCGTCCATGGTTGGTCCATGGGTGCGCTGGTGGCGGTGCTGTTCGCCGGTTCGGCCCCCGAACGGGTCGGACGGGTCGTGCTCGCGGCTCCCGCACTGCCCGGTCCGCTGCCCGCCGACGAGGTGCTGTTCTGGCGCACCGCGGGCAGGCTGGGCCTGGCAATCGGGCCTCCGGCCGCGCGGGCAGTGCTGCGCCTGACCGGTCGACGCCTGCTCGACCTCAAGTTGAAAATGGTCACCGAGTCGGGCGACCGGCCGGGTGGCACGTCCGCCGGTGGCGACCTGTCGTGGTTGTCACCGGAAATGACCGCACTGCTGAGCGCCGAAGTGCGCAGCGCGCAACCGCAGCGGCTCGGGGATGCCGTCACCGCCTTCGCCTCGGTGATATCGGCCTTGTTCATCGACCAGCGGCCCATCCACCAGGCGATCGCCGACATGAGCGCGCCCGCGCTGCTGCTCTGGGGTGACCAGGACCCCCTCATCCCCCAAAGCACGATCGACGAACTGGCCAGACGCCGACCCGACTGGGAACGGTGCGTATTCGCGACGGCCGGGCATCTTCTGCCGCTGGAAGCGTCCGGCGGCTACGTCACGGCGGTCGGCCAGTGGCTGGCCGCTGCGGAAGACTCGCCCTGATCATTCGTGTTCGGCCGGTCTGCAGGGGCCCTGCCCGTGGCGGATCAGCACCACCGCGAAACCGTCCTCGTCGACCTGCTCGGCCGTCACCCGCGGCTCATCGTGCGGGACGAGTCCTGGGCACCGGGCCCCGGCGGCTTGGGTGCCTTCAGCCCGATTCCACGGTAGTCATGCGGAAACCGAGTCAGCGCTTCAGGTCCGCCACCAATGCACGGAAGGCAGCCCGACCGACGACCAGCTTCGGGCCGTCCGGGTCCTTGCTGTCACGGATGCCAACAGCCTTGCCCAGCTCGGCCAGTTCGATGCAGTGGTCTCCCTGCGAGCTGCTGTAGGTGCTCTTACGCCATGCGAGGCGGGGGGTCATGGCTTCCATAGTTCGTCTGCGATCTCCCTGATCAGCACCGCCGACAGCTCGGCCGGAAGCGCGTATGTGGCGATGTCCGCGAACCGCTCGTGCAGTCGTTCGAGGTCGGACCGCCCATCCAGAATCCTGCCGCGCGGCTCGGACGAAGTGTAGGCGATCCGCGAGTCTCCGGGCAGGGTCGCGAGGACGAACGCTCCCGAGTTGCCCGGATGGGGAGCGCCGTCCGGAATCACCTGGACGGACAGGCGCGGCGACACGGCGTCGGCAAGCCGGTGAAGCTGTTCGTACATCACCTCGGCGGTACCGACCCGTGAGCGCAGTACCCGTTCCGGGAGTAGGTAGATCAGCCTCGGTGGCGACGGTTCATTCCTGGTGAGAACGACCTGCCGGTCCATCCGGCCCTGTACGGCTTGCTCGTCGCCGTACAGGAGTACTTCGGCATAGCCCGGCGTCTGGAGCAGGCCGTCGACCACGAGCGGCTGATAGGCCCGCAGGGTTTCGGCCTGGGTTTCGTAGTCGGGCCACCCCGCGAAGAACTCCGGGAACGCGGCGGAGCGGCCGTCGAAGAGGCCGTCGTGGAGGTGGGCGAGGGCGTCGCGGGTGTCCAGGACTCGATCGCATTCCTCGGCGAACACGCGGTCGCAGCCCGACTCGCCTCGTTCGATGTCGCCGATCGTGGACGCGGCGAACGGGATCTGGTCAGCGAGTTGGGCCAGCGACAGGCCCGTCATCTGCCGGTAGCGCCGCACCTCCGACCCGAACAGGTCCAGGGGGCCGCGCGAGGGGGTCAGGCGCTTGGGGGGTTGCGGCATGTCGTCTCCTCCGACCGACGATGACCGAACGATGAACGATGGTGAACGCAGAGTCGCAATGATGCCCGCGACCATGCGTTTTACCTCATCCGGAATCATCCCGCAGGGGACTCTCGGCTTCAGGCAATCGCAGAGTTCCCCGAGGTGATCCTTATGTTCCCTCCGGCCCTCGCTCCGGAGACCCCGACGCTCGTCCTCGACCCCACCGACCAGGCGCCCCGGCTGGCGCGGAGGTTCCTCTCCGAGCTGTTCGCCGAGTGGGGTATCGCCGACGACTACGTGGGGCGGCTCGTGGTCTGCGAGCTGGTCACCAACAGCTTCAGGCACGGGGAGGGCCCGATCGTCGTGCGGGTGTTCCGGGACGAGCACGACGGGCGGGTGGTCGTGGAGGTGCAGGACGACGGGGAGGGGCGGCCGGTGATCGGGCCGGAGAACTACGCCGCCACGTCCGGACGTGGGCTGGCGCTCTTGGCCGAGCTGGTGAGCGGGTGGGGCGTCCGTCCTCTCGACGAGGGCGGCAAGGCGACGTGGGCCAAGCTGCATTGACGGGCATGAGGGACGAGCCTGTCGCGATGCTGCTGCTTCAGCACCTCTTCCCGCAGTGGTCGATCACGCGGGACGAGCGCGGGCTGTGGAGGGCGACGGTCTCGGCCTCGTCCGTGGACGGGCTGCTCGACGTGCTCGCGGCGGCCGACCCCCAGGGCGCGCGGCGGGCCGCCTGCCTGCTCAAGGAGCGCAGGTCCGCCGGGCGCGACCCGGGTTGATGCGGATGCGACATGGCTGCTTACGATGGCTCGCATGACCCAGAACCTGCTCGGCGGCCCTCCTCCGACCGAACTGCCGGACAACACCGAGGCCCGCACGGCCCTGGAGAACGGCGTCGACCCGTTCGAAGTCGCCGCGCGCCACCCCGACTACCCCGGCGCGTGGGCCGAGCTGGCCGACCGCGCTTTCATGGCGGGCAGCGTCATCGACTCCTATGCCTTCGCCCGCACCGGCTACCACCGCGGCCTCGACCACCTCCGCCGCGCCGGCTGGAAGGGCCACGGTCCCGTCCCGTGGGAGCACGAGGCCAACCGCGGCTTCCTGCGCGCCCTTCACGCCCTCGGCCGCGCCGCCGCCGCCATCGGCGAGGACGACGAAGCCGAGCGTTGCAAGACGTTCCTCCGCGACAGCAGCCCCACCGCCGCCGAGACCCTCAACGGGGAGTAGCGCCGAGCGACCGGGCCGTCCGGTGCGCCTGGGCGGCCACGCCGGGGATGCCCGAGGTGAGGAACGGCCCGCCGCCCGCGAGGTCGCCGACCACGTACAGGCACGGGTCAGGCCGTCCGCCGACCAGGAGGCGGCCGGTGTCGGGGTCGGCGGCGAGTCCGCCGTGCGGGTGCCGCGTCGCGCCTTGGCCGAGCAGGGACGAGACGAGCGACCCGGCGGCGCTCGGGATCGCGTGCGGCGGCGGGTTGACCGCGTTGATCACGACGTCGGCGGTGTGCGTGCCCGCGGCGTGCTTGATCCGGAAGCCGCGGGCGGCCTCGATCTTCTCGATGCCCGGGAATATCCGCAGCCCTCCGGCGTCGAACAGGTCGAGGAGGGCCGCGGCGTTGTGGGGCACCATCGGTGAGGCCAGGCCGGTGATCGTGCGGAAATGGCCGGAGCGGAGCCGCGCCCGGTCGGCTTCGGGGAGGAGCCGCCAGGCGACCGGGCCGGCGGTGTGCGCGGCCTCCTGGATGATCCGGCGGCCGAGCAGGGGCGTGTCCACCATGCCGAGTTGCTCGCGCAGGTTCGTGACGGGGTCCGCCTCCGCGGTCGCGGCGATCCGGGCGGCGAGCTCGTCCCAGTCCTCTCCGTGCTCCGCGAGCTCCGTGCGGATCAGGCCGATCAGGCGGTCCAGCGTCACCGGCCCACGCAGCGACCCCACCCCTGCGGGCGTCAGGTGGCGGACGGCGGTCTCGACGGGACGCTGCCAGACGTACGGGAGCGTCCCGCTCCGCGACACCAGGCTGATCCCGCCGGTGTGCCCGCGTGCGGCCAGGGACACCACGATGTCGACGGCGGTCAGGCCCGCCCCGACGACCGCCACGTGCCGTCCGGGCGGGATCTCTGCGAGGGTCCGTTCGAGCGGGTACGGATCGGCCACGAAGCCCGGCGCGCCCGTGAGGCCGTAGTGGTCGAGGGGGGTGCCGCCGCCCACGCAGAGCGCGATCCGGTCGGCGGCGTACCGTCGCCCGTCCACGGTCCGCACGGTCAGGCGCTCGCCCGGCGATACGTCCGTCACGGCCGCCCGGACGACCTGGGCGCGGCCGAATCGGGCGAGGGCCTCCTCCGCCGTGTCCTCCAGGTACCTCCCGTAAACGGCGCGCGGCGGGATCGGCTGTCCGAGCCGCTCGTCCCGGTAGGCGCCGGGCGCGTGCCGCTCCAGCCAGCGCGCGTAATGGGCGCGGTCGCCGAACCGGATCGACATGATCTCCGGAGGGACGTTGACGAGCACGGAATCCAGGTCGGGCTGGTAGGGGCGGCCGCGCCACGGTAGCGGCGCGGGCTCGAGCACGGTCACGGAGTCCACTGCCTCGGGGGCGAGGGCGTCCAGCAGCCCGACGGCCGCGGCTCCCGCCCCGATGATCGCGATGTCCATGGCGTCGAGCCTCGCCGCGCGGTTCGTCCGGCCCCATCCCGCCGGTTCGGGGACCCCGCCGGGCCCCGACCCCCCATCTGAGGGGGTTCGGACGGTCCCGGCCCAGGGGCAGACTGGACGGATGATCGATCAGCGCGAGCGGCGGGCCCTCCTCGACGGCGCCGAACGCGCACGCGACGCGGCCGAGCTGTTCGCGGGCGCGTCCGCACGGCTCCGCCGGATGATCGGTTTCCAGGGCGCGGCCTGGTCGGCGACCGACCCTGGCACCGGGCTGATCACCGCGCCGATGCGGGTGGAGGAGCTCGGCCGCCGCGAGGACTGCTTCACCTACTGGGAGTGCGCTCTCCTGGAGGAGGACGTCATCCCGTTCCGGGAGTTGGCTCGCGCGGCCGTCCCCGCCGCGGGGCTGCGCGCCAGCACCGACGACCTGCCCGCGCGCAGCGCGCAGTACCGCAAGCTTCTCAGCCGCCAGGGAGTCGGCGACGAGCTGAGAGCCGTGTTCCGGGCAGGAGGCCGGCCGTGGGCGGTGGTCAGCCTGTTCCGCGAGAAGGGCCGCGAGCCGTTCGGGCCTTCCGAGATCTCCTTGATCGCGGGCCTGTCGGCGCCGCTGGCCGACCGGCTGCGCGTCCTGACCCGGCCCACGCCGCGTCCCGGGACGGCGGTGCCGGGCGGTCCCGGGCTGGTGCTGTTCGACCCGTCCGGCGCGGCGGTCTCCGTCAACGACGAGGCACGCGGCTACCTGGACCGGCTACCGGAGGGCCCGTCCAGCCCGTCCGCCGCCGGGCCGACGCTGCCGATCTGGCTGATCGGCGCGGCCGCGCAGGCGCGGGCCGTCGCCGCCGAACGCGACCGCGGCGCCGCGCGGCTGCGGATCCGGACCACGGACGGCCAGTGGCTGGTCTGCCACGCCTCGTGCCTGCACGGCCCGGACGGCGCACCGGGGCCGACGGCGATGGTCATCCAGCCGGCCGCCGGTTCCGACATGGCGCCGATCATCGCTGAGGCGTACGGGCTGTCCGCCCGCGAGCTGGAGATCACCCAGCTCGTCGCCCGGGGGCTGTCCACCGGCGACATCGCAGCCGAACTGGTCATCTCCCCACACACCGTCCGCGACCATCTCAAGACCGTGTTCGGCAAGACGCGCGTCTCCAGCCGGGGCGGACTCGTCGCGCGGCTGTTCGCGGAGAACCACTGGCCGCGCCGCACCGGCCCCTGACCAGCGGACGGGGCCCGGCTCCCGGTTTCCTTGCCGCCTCCGGGCAGGTAGGCTTTGATCGCAAGAGGCCCCATCGCTACTTGCGGCGACCGGGGCCTTCGTCGTGGGAAGGAAAAGTGGCATGCCTGCCATCGTTCTTGTCGGAGCGCAGTGGGGAGACGAGGGCAAGGGCAAGGCCACAGACCTGCTCGGCGGGGACGTCGACTACGTCGTCCGCTACCAGGGCGGCAACAACGCGGGCCACACCGTGGTCATCGGCGACAAGAGCTACGCGCTCCACCTGCTGCCGTCCGGGGTGCTGTCGCCCGACGTCGTGCCCGTGATCGGCAACGGCGTGGTGATCGACCCGGCCGTGCTGCTCGGGGAGATCGACGGCCTGCGGGACCGCGGCATCGGGTGCGAACGCCTGCTGATCTCGGGGAACGCGCACCTGATCATGCCGCACCACCGGGCCCTCGACAAGGTGACCGAGCGGTACCTCGGCAAGGCCCGGATCGGCACCACCGGGCGCGGCATCGGCCCCGCCTACGCCGACAAGATCAACCGGATGGGCATCCGCGTCCAGGACCTGTTCGACCCGAACATCCTCACGCAGAAGCTCGATCTGGCGCTGCGCGAGAAGAACCAGGTCCTCACCAAGGTCTACAACCGGCGGCGCATCGACACGGGGCCGATCGTCCAGGAGTACCTGGAGTACGGGGAGGGTCTGCGGCCGTTCGTCGCCGACACCGCGCTCGTCCTGAACAAGGCCCTGGAGGACGACAAGGTCGTCCTCCTGGAGGGCGCCCAGGGCACGCTGCTGGACATCGACCACGGCACCTACCCGTTCGTGACGTCGTCCAGCCCGACGGCGGGCGGCGCGTGCGCGGGCTCCGGCGTCGGGCCCACGAAGATCAACCGCGTGATCGGCATCATCAAGGCCTACACGACGCGGGTCGGGTCCGGGCCGTTCCCCACCGAGCTGCTGGGCGAGGAGGGCGAGTACCTGCGCAAGACCGGCGGCGAGTACGGGGTGACCACGGGACGCGACCGGCGCTGCGGCTGGTTCGACGCCGTCATCGCCCGCTACGCCACCCGCGTCAACGGCGTCACCGACTACTTCCTGACGAAGCTGGACGTCCTGTCCGGGCTGGAGCGCGTCCCGGTGTGCGTCGCCTACGAGATCGACGGTGAGCGCGTGGAGGAGCTTCCCACGACTCAGACGGAGTTCCACCACGCCAAGCCCATCCTGGAGTACCTGGACGGCTGGCAGGAGGACATCACCGGCGCCAAGACGTTCGACGACCTCCCCGGGAACGCGCAGGCGTACGTCCGCGCCCTGGAGGAGATGTCCGGCTGCCAGATCTCCGCGATCGGCGTCGGCCCCGGGCGCGACCAGACGCTGTCCCTCCGCTCGCTGGTCTGACGATGGTGGAAGTCCACGGTCATCGGGGAGCGCGCGGCCTCCGCCCGGAGAACACCCTCCCCGGCTTCGCCCACGCCCTCGAACTGGGTGTGGACGCGATCGAACTCGACGTGGGCATGTCCGCCGACGGGGTGGTCGTCCTCAACCACGACCAGGCGCTCTCTCCGGTGAACCTGGCCGACACCGTCCCCGCCCTGCCCGACGATCCCGCGTTCCCTTACGTCGGCAAGCGGATCCGGGATCTGACGTTCGATCAGCTCCGCACGATCGACGCGGGCGTCCGGTGCCATGAGGCGTTCACCCAGACGGCCGTCCCGGGCACCCGCATCCCGACCCTCGCCGAGGCGTGCGCCCAGCTGGCCCCCACGGGCGTCACACTCGCCGTGGAGCTCAAGACCGACCCCACGTGGCCGATCGAGGACGTGCGACGCCTCACGGCCGCCGTGGTGGACATCCTGACGTCCGCCGGCGTGAACGGCCGGTCGCGTCTGCTGGCCTTCGACTGGCGCGTCCTGGCCGAGGCCCGCCGCAGCTATCCGGAGTTCCCCCGCGTGGCCCTGGTCGAGCGCAAGACGCTCGTCCCGGACACCCCCTGGCTCGCCGGCCTCCCGCCGGACGACCCGGTGTCCGCCGCCGCGACGATCGGTGCCGGCTTCCTGTCACCCGAGCACCCCCTGACCACACCCGAACTGGTGGAACGCGCCCACGCCCAGGGCCTCAAGGTCGCCGTCTGGACGGTCAACACCGCCGAAGAGATGGCCCGCTTCATCAAGTACGGCGCCGACGCCATCATCACCGACTACCCCGACCGTTTCCGCGAGGTCTCCTACCTCGGCGTGTAGGCACCAGCGAGGGCGAGCGCGTCCAACGGAGACAAAGGTGATCGAGAATTTCGCGTCCGTCCGGGGACTGCGGCTGGCCTGGCTGGACGGCGGCCCTGAAGGGGCCACGCCGATCCTGGCGCTGCACGGGCACTTCGGCCGCGCCAGGTGCTTCGCGCCGCTCGCCGCCGCGCTCGCGCCCGGCCACCGGATGATCGCGCTGGAGCAGCGAGGCCACGGCCGCAGCGACCGGGCCGACGACTACGGCCCGGACGCCTACGTGGCCGACGCCGCCGAGTTCCTGCGCGGGCTCGAGCTAGGCCCGGTAGTGGTGCTCGGCCATTCGATGGGCGGGGTCGTCGCGTTCCGGCTGGCCGCCCGCCATCCGGAACTCGTCCGGGCCCTGGTCGTGGAGGAGGGCGGCGCCTACAACCGGCCACCCGAGGTTCCGCACCCGGTGCTGGACGTCAGCGGCTGGCCCCGCCGGTCCGCGACCCTGGGCGCGCTGCGCCGTGACATCGAGGCGCAGGGCATCCCCGACGCCGGCTACTTCCTGGAGAGCGCCGTCGAACGTCCCGACGGCTGGGGCCTGCTCTTCGACCACGACGACATGGTGGCCTCGCAGCGGGCCCTCGTAGGCGACTGGTGGGCCGACTGGCTGGGCTCCACGTGCCCGGCCCTGCTCGTGCACGGACTGGACAGCTTCGTCCTGCCCACCGCGATGGCCAGGGAGATGGCCGCGCGCCGGCCCGGGACCGTCCTGCGCGAACTCGCGGGCTGCGGCCACTGGGCGCACGACGACGATCCCGCGGCCTTCGCCCGCGCCGTGCGGGACTTCCTCGCCACGCTGTGACGCTCAGAGCCAGCCGTTGCGGCGGAAGCCTCTGTGGAGGGAGAAGCAGGCCAGGGCGATGACGCAGAGGATCAGCGGGTAGCCGTAGCGCCACTGGGTTTCGGGCATGAAGTCGAAGTTCATGCCGTAGACACCGGCGATGGCGGTGGGAACCATGAAGATGGCGCCCCAAGAGGAGATCTTCCGCATGTCCTTGTTGTCGGCCACGGTGACCTGGGTCATGTGGGCCTGGAGGATGGGATTGAGGAGTTCGTCGTAGGACTCGACCTGCTCGCGGACGCGGGTGAGGTGGTCCTCGACGTCGCGGAGGTACTCCTTGATCTCGGTGGGCACGAAGCGGCGCCCGGACAGGCTCCGCAGAGGCCCGGCCAGCGGGCCGACGGCCCGCTTGAGCTGGATGACCTCGCGCTTGAGCCGGTAGATGCGGCGCGACTCGTCGGTGCGCTCAGGGGAGAAGACGGCCTCTTCGACCTCGTCGATGTCCTCCATGACGGCGTCCGCGACGCAGACGTAGCCGTCGACGACACGGTCGGCGACCGCGTGCAGGACGGCGGCGGGGCCGAGGGCGAGGCGCTCGGGCTGCTTCTCCAGGTCCCGGCGGACGGGCGTGAGCTCGCCGTGGGTGCCGTGCCGGACGGTGACGACGAAGTCGGGGCCGCAGAAGATCATGATCTCGCCGGTCTCGACGACCTCGGCGCCGCCGGGGCCGCTGGCGACGTAGCCGACGGTCTTCATGACGACGAAGTGGACGTCGTCGTAGCGCTCCAGCTTGGGACGCTGGTGGGCGTGGATGGCGTCCTCGACGGCGAGCGGGTGCAGGCCGAAGACCTCGGCGAGTTCGGCGAGTTCGGTGGCGGACGGCTCGTGGAGGCCGACCCAGACGTAGCCGGCGCTGTCGCCGTCCATGGTGAGGCGGCCGTCCCGGATGAGGCGGACGGCGTCGGCGACGGTGTCGGTGGAGACGCGGTGGCCGTCGATGTAGGCGGCCCAGTCGATCACGGCGGAGCCGCGGTGCGGCGCCTGGACGCCGGTCGGGCGGCCGCGCGGCTTGAACAGGGCGCGGGTGGGCCGGACTCGTGTCATGGCCATGGGGTGCTCCTAACCCGCCGGCCACGCGCGCAGCGGCGCGCTCGACCCAGGCCGGTCAGCGAGGGGAGCGCGCGAATGCGGTGGCCGGGCGCCAGATGGAGGCGGACGGTCGGTCAGCCCGAACAGTTCTGTCCGGACTGTGAGGGTTTTCCGGCGAACTGCAAGGATCACCAGGAATCATCCCGACCACCTCCTTTCACACCTCGGCAAAGCCTGTGGCAGCCTACCAGTCGACATTTGGGACGCCGCCCACATCGGTGATGTTCGCCTGTCGGCGGCGTGATGCCCGCCACTTGACGTCCATCCCCCCGGCTCCCAGTAAGCTCGCGTGACGTGCGAGTACTCGTCCTTGGATCGGGTGGCCGCGAGCATGCGCTCGCCCGCGCCCTGCACCGCGACCCTTCCGTCACCGCCCTCCACTGCGCTCCGGGCAATCCGGGCACGGCCGAGATCGCGGCCAACCATCAGCTCGATCCGACCGACCCGGTGGCGGTGACGGAGCTGGCCGGGCGGCTGCGGGCCGATCTCGTGGTCGTGGGCCCGGAGGCCGTCCTGGTGGCGGGGGTCGGCGACGCTCTTCGCCGGGCCGGGTTCCCGTGCTTCGGGCCCGACCGCGCCGCCGCCCGCATCGAGGCGTCCAAGGCGTTCGCGAAGGAGGTCATGGCGAAGGCGGCGGTCCCGACCGCCGACGCGCGGATCTGCGACACGACCGCGGAGGCGGAGGAGGCGCTGGACGCGTTCGGCCCGCCCTACGTGGTGAAGGACGACGGCCTGGCGGCGGGCAAGGGCGTCGTCGTCACCGAGGACCGCGCCGCCGCGTCCGAGCACGCCACCGTCTGCGGGCGGGTCGTGATCGAGGAGTTCCTGGACGGCCCCGAAGTCTCCCTGTTCGCCCTGTCCGACGGCGAGCACGCCGTTCCGCTGCTGCCCGCGCAGGACTTCAAGCGCGCGTACGACGGCGACGCGGGCCCCAACACGGGCGGCATGGGCGCCTACACGCCGCTCCCCTGGGCGCCGCCCGATCTGGTAAACGAGGTCATGTCCACGGTCGTCCAGCCCGCCGTGGACGAGCTGCGCCGCCGCCAGATCCCGTACGTCGGCGTCCTGTACGCGGGTGTCGCGCTGACGTCCAAGGGCGTGCGCGTAGTGGAGTTCAACGCCCGCTTCGGCGACCCTGAGACCCAGGTCGTCCTCGACCGTCTGGCCACCCCGCTCGCGAAGCTGCTCCAAGCCTGCGCGATCGGCGGCCTCGATCCCACGTTCCGCCCAGAGTGGCATCCGGGCGCCGCCGTCACGGTCGTGGTGGCCGCCGAGGGGTACCCGGCCGCCCCGGTGAAGGGCGACGAGATCAGCGGCCTGGACGAGGCGTCCAAGGTCGACGGCGCCTACATCCTCCACGCCGGCACGAAGCTGGACGCGGATGGACGCCTCATCACGAACGGCGGACGCGTCCTCAACGTGGTCGGCACAGGCCCAGACCTGCCCACCGCCCGCGCCGCCGCCTACGAGGCCGTCTCCAAAATCACCCTCCGCGCCTCCCACCACCGCACCGACATCGCTCTCAAGGCCGCTGAAGGTTCGGCCTGATCACACGCCCTGCGCGCTCGTGAGGACGAGCGGCCTGGGACAATAGGCCCGTGATTGAGCGATACACGCTTCCGGCTATGGGGCGCGTCTGGAGTGACGCGCACAAGTACGAGCTGTGGTGCCAGGTGGAGGTCCTCGTCGTCGAGGCCCACGCCGAGGCCGGCACGATTCCGCCGGAGGTGGTGGAGCCGGTGCGCAAGGCGCCGCCGCCGACGCCGGAGGCGGTGCACGAGATCGAGGCGGTCACGCAGCACGACGTGATCGCCTTTCTCTCGGCGTGGGCGGACAACACCGAGCCCCGCGAGGCGGCACGGTACGTCCACTTCGGCATGACGTCGTCCGACCTGCTCGACACCGCGCTGGCGCTGCAGCTCGTCGAGGCGACGGACATCCTGCTGGAGAAGGCCGACGCGCTCGTCGCGACGCTGCGCGACCACGCTCTGGCGCACAGGGCGACGCTGCGGGTCGGCCGGACGCACGGCATCCACGGCGAGCCGGACGTGTGGGGCCACCGCGTCGCCGACTTCGCGTTCGCCATGGCCCGCTCCCGCGACCGGCTCCGGCGCGCCCGGGAGGCCGTCGGGGTGATGGCGATATCCGGCGCGGTCGGGACGTACTCCAACATCGACCCGGCCGTCGAGCTGCATGTCGCGCGCAAGCTCGGGCTGAACAGCGCGGACGTCTCGACGCAGGTCGTCATGCGCGACGGGATCTCCGAGTGGGTGTCGTCCCTGGCCATCATGGCGACGGTGTGCGAGGCGGTCGCGCTGGAGGTCCGGCACGGGCAGCGGACCGAGGTGCGGGAGCTGTGGGAGCCGTTCGGCAAGGGCCAGAAGGGCTCGTCGGCGATGCCGCACAAGAAGAACCCGATCATCTCCGAGCGGCTGGCGGGGATGGCGCGGATCGTGCGGGCCCAGATCGTCCCGGTTCTGGAGGGCATCCCGCTCTGGCACGAGCGCGACATCTCGCATTCGTCGACGGAGCGGATCGCGCTGCCGGACGCGTCCATCGCGCTCGACTACATGCTGAACCTGACGAACCGCCTCATGTCCGGGCTTGTCGTGGACGAGGCGCAGATGCTGGCCAACCTGGAGTCGACCGGCGGCCTCATCTACACCTCGACCGTCCTGCTGGAGCTGGTCGAGGCCGGGATGTCGCGCGACGACGAGGCGTACCCGCTCGTCCAGAAGGCCGCGATGGAGACGTGGGAGAGCGGCACGCCGTTCCGGGAGACGCTGCGCAAGCACGCCAGCGAGGCGTCCCTGACGCTGGACGAGGCGCGCCTGGATGAAGTGTGCCGTCCCGAGCGTTTCGTCGAACGCCTGGGCCCGGTCTTCGACCGCCTGGGCGAACTCCAATGAATCATGAGCGGGCCCCACAGGAGGGACCTTGACGGCGACCCTGATCGAGCTGAACAGCTACCCCCTCAAGAGCGGCGGCGGAACCCAGCTGCCCAGCGCCGAACTCACCGCCAGGGGCTTGCCGTTCGACCGCGAGTTCATGCTGGCCACTCCCGAGGGCCGCTTCCTGTCGCAGCGGGATCTGGCGCAGATGGCGCTGCTGCGCCCGTCCTACGACGGCGAGATCCTCACCGTGAACGCTCCGGGCGTCCCGGCGCTCGTCCACAAGGCCGACGGCGACGGCGAGGTCCGGGACGTCGTCGTCCACCGGACGGAATGCCGGGGCGTCGACCAGGGCGACGAGGCCGCCGCGTGGTTCTCGTCCCTGCTCGACCAGGACTGCCGGCTGGTGCGCTTCACCGGCCACCGGTCCACGTCGCGCGGCGGCGGTGAGCTGATGTTCGCCGACGGCTACCCGCTGCTGCTCATCTCCGCCGAGTCCCTCGCCGACCTGAACGCGCGCCTGGACGAACCGCTGCCGATGGACCGGTTCCGTCCCAGCCTCGTCGTCGAGGGCCTCGGCGCGTTCGGCGAGGACTCCGCGCGCCTGCTGCGCATCGGCGAGGCCGTCATCGAGACGGTCAAGCCGTGCAGCCGCTGCGTCATCACCACGACCGACCAGCGGACCGCCGAACGCGGGCGCGAGCCGCTGCGGACGCTCGCCACCTACCGCACCCGCGACCGCGGCATCCAGTTCGGCCAGAACTGCGTCCCCCGCACTCTCGGCACGCTCAGGCCGGGGGACCCGGTCGAGGTGCTGGAGGCCCGCTGAATCAGCCGACGACCTCGCCGGTCTCGTTGCCGTAGCGGTCCTTCATGGCGGTCGGGACGATCTCCACGGTGAGGCCCGGCAGGGACGGTACGGCGCTGCTCCCGGCGGTGGGACGGATAGCGGCCTTGAGGTCGTCCAGCGCGGCCAGAGGGACGTGGACGTCCAGGACGCCCTCAAGCGGCTCCTCGACGGCGAACGCGTCACCGGGAAGGAACGTGAGCCTCGTCTGGTCGGTCTGCAGGATCAGCTCGCGCCCGAACGGGAGGCGGCCCGAGAGTGCGTCGGCGATCGCCGGGGCCTGCAGCGCGCCGATCCGCAGCGTCGTCGATCCGGCGCCGCGCACCCAGTCGGCCTTGGTCACGTAGAGGAAGCCGCCGCTGGAGCCCTCCTGCGAGGCGCCCTCCTCGACGGCGCGGGCGATCCGCGGATCGGCCAGCAGCGAGCGGCGGTCGATGTCGGTGACGAACACCGGGAGGTGCGGCGCGAGAACCTGCATCAGGCCGTCGGCGTTCCACCGGCGCAGCGCCTCGTACTCCTCGCTCGCGAGCCCGACGACCTGGAGGAACAGGACCCGGCCGTGGGGCGTCGAGATCTCCCCGAGCTCCGGGTCGGTGACGAACGTCACCGCGCGGATCTCCGAGTCCTCCCGGTCGGTGTTGATCGGCCCGTTGGCGTTCATGTGGTGGCCGGGCCCGAACGTGTTGCCGGAGTTGAACACGTACCGGCCGAGGTTCTGCAGCAGGTTCGGCGCCCACATCGGCGGCTCCTGCTCCGCCGGGCCCCGGGCGACACGGAGCGTGAACTCGAAACCCCAGCCCGACTCGTCCAGGTTCTCGGATTCCTTGGTGTACAGCTCGGTCATGCCGTATGTGACGAAATGCCAGTGCGGGACGGGCTCGGACCGCGGGTAGACGCTGATCCCGTCGATCGGATCAGGGCCGCCGAGCGACCATTTGAGCATCGTTCCGAGGTGGAACGGGTTCGTGTCTCCGTAGAGGGGCCGGAGCGCGCTGTCGATGGCGTCCCAGCCGGGTGATTCGTCCATGAATGATCACCATAGAGGCCGACGCGGCGGCGCGCCGCCCCTACGCTCACCTTGGGAATTTCCCGTGGGAGTGCGAACCTTCCGAGTGGTTCGGGTGTCTCAACGAGCAGAACCGACGCCATCGTGGCGCGGGCGGGACACCACACGCCCGAGCCGGTGGTTTACTGGGGTCGCGTTCGCGCAAAGGGGGACACCGTTCGGCGCGCTCGGCCCTCGTGCTCCCACTTGCAGGCACGTATCCCGCATTCACGAAGGAGTCAGGCGGCATGAGCATGGGCCACGAGGTTCGCTATCGCGTGCGCGGCGGCCGGCAGTTGCACGGCACCGTCTTCGTCCAAGGGGCGAAGAACGCCGTCCTGCCGATGATCGGCGCCTCGCTGATGGCCGCCAAGGGACGGACCGTCCTGCGCAACGTCCCGATCATCGAGGACGTGCGGCGGGCGGTGGAGCTCGCGCGGGTCATCGGGGCCAAGGCCGAGCTGCACGAGACCGAGCGCACACTGGTGATCGACGCGTCCTCGCTGAACAACCCGGTCCTGCCGGCCGAGATCGCGTCCCGGTTCCGCGGCTCGTTCCTGTTCGTCCCGGCGCTGCTGCACCGCCTCGGCGAGGCGGTCATCGAGGGCGTCGGCGGCTGCAACCTCGGCAGCCGCAACCTGGACTTCCACTACAACGGCTTCAAGCGGATGGGCGCGACGGTCACCGAGCACGTGGCCGACAACGGCGACGGCATCATCCACATCAAGGCCGGCGACCTGCGCGGCGGAACGCTCTACTGCGACACCCCGTCGCACACCGGCACCGAGAACCTGATCATGGCTGCGGCGCTGGCGCAGGGCACCACGTTGATCAAGAACGCGGCGCTGGAGCCGGAGGTCCTGGACAACATCAAGATCCTCCAGGCGATGGGCGCCAAGATCGGCGGCGGCGGCACCGGGTTCGTCACCGTCGAGGGCGTGGACGAGCTGACCGCCGTCGAGCACACCGTGATGCCCGACCGCATCGACGCCGGCGTGTTCGTGATGGCCGCCGCGATCACCGGCGGCGACCTCAGCCTCGTCGGCGCCACCCTCGAGCACCTCGGCGTCGCCGCCGACAAGCTTGAGCAGATGGGCGTGGAGTTCCACCAGCAGGGCGCGGTGCTCCAGGTGCGCCGCGAGCGGACGCTGCGTCCGATCAACGTCATCACCGACGAGTACCCCGGGTTCGCCACCGACCTGCAGTCGCCGATCATGGCGCTGTCGTGCCTGGCCGAGGGCCCGTCCTACGTCTACGAGCGGATCTTCGACGGGCGGTTCAAGCTGGCCGACGAGCTCGGCAAGATGGGCGCCGACATCGAGGTGGACGGCAACCGCGCGAAGGTGAACGGGCCGCGCGCCCTGCGCGGCGCCGAGGTCGAGGCGCACGACCTGCGCTGCGGCAGCGCGCTCGTGCTGGCCGGCCTGGCGGCCGAGGGCGAGACGACGATCACCTCGGCCTACTATCTCGACCGCGGTCACGCGCACACGGCCGAGCGCCTGTCGCAACTCGGCGCCGAGATCGTCCGCGAGGCCGACTAGGCGCCCCAGAGGGCGCATCGGCCGATTGTGGCCCTGTCCTGACCAACTCCGGAGTGACGCCTGACGGGCACTGTAACGCAGCGTCGTGAATCGGTTGGGCAGTGCGTTACCGATCAGTTACGGACCGCTGTCATGGTCCGACTCCCAGGCCGACCTGGACAACCCGCTGAGCTGGGAAATAAAGGCGTGGAACGGTCCGCGAGGGCCGGGCCGTAACGCGGTAAAAGATCACTGAGCTGCGGTGTCGCGCCACGAACACCGGATCACTCGTCTTTCCCGGCGGCACGGCATCGGGACGGACGAGTTACGGCCCGCAGGTAAACCAAACGGACACCACAGGGGTCTTCCCAGTGCGCAACAGCGCCAGGGGAGGCCCCTGCGCGTGTTTTCGGGTCTTGTTTTTCAACTTCGGACGCCCGAAGATGCAGGATCAAGGCTGGCCGAATGGTGACAAATTACTGTCCAGGGGGTCCCGTAGGTTACTTTTTCGCCGCACTCTTGATTCGATTTCGCGTCTGGGCGGGAACTGCGGTGCTGGGGTCAGAAGGCAGAGGCGACAAGCCATGAGTCAACCGTTGGGCGGAGCGTGCGCGAACGCGTGGTCGGGGTCGGACCCCCGCCGGGAGGATGGACCGGAAGAGAGCGATCATCTATGACGGCCGCACGGACGGGGTCGGTCACACCCGACCTCACGATCGGCGTCGTAGGCCCGCATGACCTGGTCGAACGGGTCATGCTGATGGGCCACGGCCCCACGCCGGTACCGAGCCGGCTGGTGGCCGCCGCATACCGAGACGAACAGGAGGCCGCCGACAAGGTCGTGCGGCTGGGATCGGGCGTGGACGTGTGCCTGTTCGCCAGCCCCGTCCCCTACGACTTCGCACGCAAGGCCGGCGTGCTCACCATGCCCGCCACCTACGTCCCGCTGAACGGCGCCGCCCTTCAGGGCGCGCTGCTGCGGGCCTCCCTCGACGAACGCTTCGACCCCGCACGGGTCAGCATCGACGTCCTCGGCCGCGCCGAGGTCGAGGAGGCCTACTCAGAGATCAGCCTCGGCACCGAGCAGGTGCACCTGCGCGAGGAGGCCGCGGGCCCCGGCACGCTCGCCGCCTTCCACGAGCGGCTGTGGCGCCGCGGCGCCACCACGGTCGCGATGACCTGCGTGCACGCCACCGCCGAACGGATGGAGATGGCCGGCGTGCCGACGCTGCGGGTCCGCCCGACCGGCGCGGCGATCCGCAGCTCCCTCCAGACGGCGGCGCTGCTCGGCGCGCACCACCGGCTGGAGGAGTCGCAGCTCGTCGTGGTCCTGGTGGACGTGCCGACGCTGCGCGAGACGCCCCGCCGCGTCACCCCGCGCTACTGGCGGGACGAGCTGAAGCTCGCGCTGCACCGGGTGCTGCTGCAGGAGGCGCACCGGATGAACGCGTCCGTATGGCCCCTGGACGACCACAGCTACCTCGTCATCGCGACGCGCGGCTCGGTCACCGCGTCCACCGAGGGGTTCCGGACACCGCCGTTCGTCGAGCGGGTCCGCGAGGAACTCGGCCTCGCGATCGAGGTCGGCATCGGCATGGGCCGCACGGCGCACGAGGCGGAGAACCACGCCCGCGCCGCGCTGGCCCGCTCGCAGAGTTCCCAGCGCGCCCAGGGCTTCGCCCTGGACCGCGACGGCCGGGCCCTCGTCCCCGCGCCGCGCACCCCGCCGCGGACGCCGCCGCAGCCCAAGCCCAAGGGCCTGGAGATCCTCGCGCGCCTGGCCGACAAGCTCGGCGACCAGGAGCAGCCACTGATCGTCGACGCGGAGAACGCCGGCAAGATGCTAGGCGTCACCCCCCGCACCGCCCGCCGCCTCCTGCGCACCCTCGTGGAGGAAGGCCTGGCCTGGCCCCTCCCCCCGAACCGCACCCCGCAGCCGGGCCGCCCGAGACAGCTCTACCGCCTGATCGTCGAAAAACTAGGCCCGACGGCCAAAACCAGCTGACGAGAGAGCGGCAGTGCCGCCCCTGGACGCACAGATTCAGGGGCGGCGGGCGCGGCCTCAGTTGCGGTGGGGGAAGTTCCTGGCTATGGCTAGGAGGGCGTCGTTCTCCTCGGTGGAGCCGATGGAGATGCGGACGCCTTCGCCGTCGAAGGGGCGGACGCTCACGCCCTGGGCGTCGCACGCCTCGGAGAACTCCATCGTCCGGGCGCCGAGGCGCAGCCAGACGAAGTTGGCCTCGGTCGGCGGGACCGTCCAGCCGTCGGCGAGCAGCGCGCCGCGGACGCGGTCGCGTTCCTTGACCGTCCCCTCGACGCGTTCCAGCAGCTCATCGGTCGCCTCCAGGGACGCGACGCCCGCCGCCTGCGCGACGGAGTTCACGCTGAAGGGCAGGAAAGTCTTGCGAATCGCGCCGGCCACCAGCGGGTGCGCGACGAGGAACCCGATGCGCAGACCGGCGAGCCCGTAGGCCTTGGAGAACGTCCGCAGGATCGCCAGGTTCGGGCGGTCGCCGTAGAGGGTGAGGCCGTCGGGGACCTCGTCGTCGCGGATGTACTCGCGGTACGCCTCGTCCAGGACGACCAGGCAGTCGGCGGGGACGCGGTCCAGGAACGCCTCCAGCTCCGCGCGGCGGACGACCGTGCCCGTCGGGTTGTTCGGGTTGCAGACGAAGACCACCCGCGTCCTCTCGGTGATCGCGTCGGCCATCGCGGCCAGGTCGTGGGTCTCGTCCCGCAGCGGCACCTGGACGGCCGTCGCGCCCGACAGCGACACCAATAGCGGGTACGCCTCGAACGACCGCCACGCGTACACCACCTCGGCGCCCGGCTCCGCGACGGCCTCCAGGAGCATCTGGGTCACGCCGACCGAGCCGCAGCCCACCGCGACATGGTCGGCGGGGACGCCGCAGAACGACGCGATCGCCTCGGTCAGCGCGGTGGCGTTGTTGTCGGGGTAGCGGTTGACGTTCCTCGCCGCCTCGCCGATCGCGTCCACGACCGACGGCAACGGGCCGTGCGGCGACTCGTTGGACGACAGCTTGAACGAGCGGCCCTCGGGCGACACCACGACCTTGCCGGGCTTGTAAGCCACGAACCGGTCGAGGACGGAGCGGAAGCGCGGAGTGTTTGCCTCGGACACCGTTGTCCTCCAGGTTGCACAGGGATGACGTGGGCCCAGCCTACGCAGCGCCCTCGTCACGCGGTACGCCGTCCTGCGGTACGCCGTCCTGCTGTGCGCCGTTACGCGGTGCGCCGCATCATCCAGCAGACCGCCACGATGCGGACGAACTCCCAGTCCTGGGTGTTGTCCGGCCACCAGCCCCGCCTGAAGGCGTCCTCGGCGAATCTGCGCAGGTAGCCCATCAGCTCCTGCTCGCCGGGCGTGCCCAGCTCCTCCCTGAGGCTGGCCACGTGCTGGTCGACGGCCGCCGCGAGACCCGGGGAACCGGCCATCTCCGCGACACCGGCCTCCCCGATGTCCCGCACGAGCAGACCGAGGGCTTCGGGCGAGTCACCGTCCATAGCGTGCGAAACTAGCAACCGTCCCGCGACACCACGAAATCACCCCTGCTCAAGGTAGGCGGAAGCGCGCGGGCGCAGCATCGGCGGGCGCAGCTGCTGGGCGTCGCCGCGCCGGTACAGCCGCGCCGGACGGCCGCCGTCGCGCGTCGTCGTCCGCTCGGTCGGGATGAGGAAGCGGTCGGCGCCGGTGACCTTCCGGTGGAAGTTGCGCGGGTCCAGGCTCGTCCCCCACACGATCTCGTAGACGCGGCGCAGCTCCGCGACGGTGAACTCGGACGGGCAGAACGCGGCGGCCAGCGAGGTGTACTCCAGCTTGGCCCGCGCCCGCTCCATCCCGTCGCACAGGATCCGCCGGTGGTCGAACGCGGCCCGGTCCTGGTGGACGAGGTCGTCCACGGCCGTCCACAGCACCTGAGCGCGGCTGGACGCGGGCAGGTCGGGCGCCAGCCCCAGATACGCGACGCTGACCACGCGCTGCCGCGGGTCACGGTCGGGATACCCGTAGGTGGCGAGCTGTTCGAGGTGGATCCGCACGTCCGCGAGCCCCGCCCGCTCCGCCATCAACCGGGACGCGGCGGCGGGCAGGTCCTCGTCGAGCTGGATGAACCCGCCGGGCAGCGACCACGCCCCGTCGTACGGCGGCCGGTCACGCCGCCACCGCAGCGCGCACAGGCGCTGCTCCCGCACGGTCAGCACGACGAGATCGACGGAAACGGCGAGGCGCGGGACGGGCATGGGAACGAACCTAACCCGAGTCACCCACCGTTAGCGCCCGTACCGGCCACACCGTCCCCAAAGATCACGAAGGCCCGGCCGGAATCCGGCCGGGCCTCGCTTTCCGCGGGGTGTCAGTCCTCCTTGGGGCCCTCGACAGGGACGGTCGGGGCGGCCGCGGGGGCCGAACCGTTGGAGCCGGTGCCGTGGCCGTTCTGGACGTTCATGTTGCCGAGCAGCTGGCGGGCGACGCCGAGGCCGGTGCCGCCGAGCGTGAGCGCCTTGGCCAGCATGTCCTCGACGCCCTCGGCGCCGTTGAGCACGACCATGTTGTCGACGTTGCCGAACACGCCCGCACCGGCCTCGACGATCTGCGGCCACTGCTCGGCGAGCTGCTGGGCGATGACGGCGTCGGTGTTCTCGGCCAGCGCGACCGCGCGGGCCTTGATCGCCTCGGCCTCGGCGAGGCCCTTCTGGCGGGTCGCGTCGGCCTCGGCCTCACCGAGGAGCCGGATGGCCTCGGACTCGCGCTCCGCCTTCAGCTGGACCTCGGTCGCCGCGGCCTGCGCGTAGGAGATGCGCTCGTCGCGCTCGGCCTCGGCCAGCTTGATCTGCTCGTACGCCTTGGCGTCCGCGGGCCTGCGGACCTCGCTCTCGAGCCGCTTCTCGGTCCGCTCGGCCTCCAGTTCGGCGTTGCGGGTCTCCTTGAGGATGACCTCCTGGCGGGCCTGCTGCGCGGCCTGCTGCACCTGGCCCTCGTACTCGGCCTTCTTCATCTCGGTGTCCCGGATGACCGCGGCGTTCTGCCGCTCGGTCTCCTGCTCGCGCTCGGTGGCCTCCTGGTTGCGCTCGGCCTCGGCGATGCGGGCGGAGGAGGCGACCTTGGCGGCGTGCGGGCGGCCGAGGTTGGTGATGTAGTCGGTCTCGTCGTCGATCTCCTGGATCTGCAGCGAGTCGACGACCAGGCCCAGCTTGCTCATCTCGTCGGCGGCGGAGATGCGGGTCTCGCTGGTGAGACGCTCGCGGTTGAGGATGAGGTCCTCGACGGTGAGGTTGCCGATGATCGAGCGCAGGTGGCCGGTGAACAGCTCGTGGATCGCGCCGTCCATGGAGGCCTGCTGCTCCAGGAAGCGCCGCGCCGCGTTGGCGATCGAGACCAGGTCGTCGCCGACCTTGTAGATGACCACGCCGCGGACCGCGACCGGGATCCCCTGCTGGGTCACGCAGTTGACCTCGAGGTTGGCGGCCCGGCTGTCGAGCCGCAGCCGCCGGGAGACCTGGAAGCCGGGCAGGACGGCGGTGCCCTTGCCCGTCACTATCTTGAATCCGAGGCTGTCCATGCCGCTCACCGGCTTGGACTTGGCGCCGAGGCCGGAGATGATCAGCGCCTCGTTCGGCTCGGCGACGCGCCAGACCAGCTTGAACAAGATGATCAATACGATGATTGCGACGACGGCTGCGATCGCTACGGCGAGCACGGACATGCGACCTCCTCTTCATTTGTGGGCGGCCGACCTCGGGAGGCGCGTGCCGCGGAGTTTCCCAGTAGACGCGGGAAACGGGTATTCGGTTCAGTCCATCATTAACCGAACGCCGCCGCCACATAGACGGTCCGGGGCGGCTGATGCTCGATCACCACGACGATCGTCCCGACGGCGAACTCCTCGCGAGGATCCACGGGGTGGGCGTAGAACGCCTCGACCCCACCGCGGATCGGGATCATCACCTCCCCGACGAGCCCAGGCCCGATCTTGCCGGTGACTCGCCCCTCCCTGCCGATCAAGCACACCCCCAGCTGGTCCAATCCGCCCGGAGCCACTCTCCGCACGCAAAGCGAACGCTATCCCTTGCACCCCCGCCCTCGCACCGCCCGGTCAATGACTACGGGAGGATGCGGGCGGCTTGGGTCAAGGAGCGGCGGGCCAGGTTCTCGGCTTCGGTCCGGGTGGCTTTGGGGCCGAAGACGGTGATCGTGGTGAGGTAGTGGCGGCCGCGGAAGACCACGTACCAGGTGCGGGTTCGGGTGTCGCCGCTGGTGGTGACGACGCCGACGGTGCGGGAGCCCTCGCCGATCGCGCCCCTGGGCTCCTCCGCCACGCGGTGCTCCGACCACTGGGAGCCGACCTTGGTGCGGAACCTCAGGCAGCCGGCGGGGACGCGGGCGTCCACCTGCTTCTCGGCGTCGGCGGCGGACATGCCCATCATGGTCTGGGTGACGGTCTGGCCCTGCTTGGCGAACGTGACCAGGGCCGCGGGAACGTCGGCGGGCACGGTGCCGCCGCCGGGACGGCCCGTCCCGCAGCGGGGCTTGTCCAGGACCGCCTGCCGCTGGAGCCTGGCGGCGTTCTGGATGGCCTTGAGCGTGCCGTAGGAGCCCGAATCGGGCTCTCCGGCCTTCTGGTAGCCGGGCAGCTCGGCGAGGAGCGCCTGGGCGAGCTGGTCGGAGGTGTAGCCGACGCCCGCGACCTCGGCGGGGGCGGTGCCGTGGACGGGGCGCGCGCTTTCCCCGCCGCCGCCGCACGCGGACACCGCCGCGGCCGCCGACATCAGGACGATCGGGAGGAGCCTGTGCGCCATGGCCGTGACCCTACGGCGCGGAGGGTGCGGGCCGCCCGGGACGACACGCGTTCCGGGCGAACCGGGCCGTTCCGGGGGCGTCCCTCAGGCGGGACGGTCAGGCTTCTCCGGCGCGGTCGTTGTACTCCTCCGCGTACTCCTGGCCGGACATCTTCTGGATCGTCTCGACGATCTCGTCGGCGATGGCGCGGCGGGCCTTGGCGGGCGGCAGGTCGCGGTAGTGGGAGAAGTCCATCGGGGGCCCGATCCGCACGGTGGGACGGGGGCCGAACACGCGCGGCATGGACGCGCCGATCGGCTGGATCTTCTCGGTGCCCTCCAGCGCGACGGGCAGGACGCGGGCGCCGCTCTCCAGGGCCAGCCAGCCGACGCCGGTGCGGCCGCGGTAGAGCCGCCCGTCCGGGGAGCGGGTGCCCTCCGGGTAGATCGCGAACGCGCCGGCGTGGTCGAGGACCTCGGCGGCCTGCTCCAGCGCGCCCATCGCGGCGCGCCGGGCGCCGCGCCGGACCGGGACGTGGCCCAGGTTGGTGAGGAACCAGCGGACGAAGCGCTTCTTGATGCCGCCGCCCTCGAAGTAGTCCGCCTTGGCGATGTAGGTGACCGGACGCGGCACCGCCAAGGGGATGATGAAGCTGTCGATGAACGACAGGTGGTTGCTCGCCACGATGAGCGGCCCGTAGCTCGGCACGTTCTCCCCGCCCACGACCCGCGGACGGAAAAGCAGCCAGAGGATCGGACGCACCACGCGCGTCATGAACGTGTAGAACACCCAGCCTCCTGAATTCGCCACCGACACTGTAACCTCTGCGCCGATCCGCGCCTCGGTCAGCGTCGGCCTTTCCGCTCGCCGGTCGGGTCGAGAATTGCCCAACAGCAGGTCAAGACCGGTGCGGGCGGCCTTATCCGCCATTTCTTACTAAGCAGTAAGTTTCTCTTCGGTAAGTTATTGCCCCGTTTCCCGGAGGTCCCGGGACGCGGCCGGACGCTCCGGACGATCCGTCGGGTAGGGTCTACAGAGCAGACCGGACGGCCGTCTCGGGCATGTTACGGTCCGGGGCACACCGGCGGGCGACCTGGTCCTTTTCCCGGGATGTGCTTGGAATGCGGGCACGGGTGCGCAATCCTGAGGAGTCACCTGAGATGGCCGGGGACCACCGGATGGGGCGTGAGGTGACCATGGACTTCGACATCAACCTGATGCGCGACGACCGGTGCACCCTCGTACGCGTGCACGGCGACATCGACGTGGTGTCCCGCACGCGCTTCGAGGAGACGCTCTTCGAGGTCGTGGACTCCGGCGAGCCCCTGGTCGTCGACATGCGCGAGGTCACGTTCTGCGACTCCACGGGCCTCAACGCGATCGTCGCCGCGAACCGCCGCGCGGGCGAGCACGGCACCGTCGTCGCGCTCGTCGCGTTGCCGCCGCGCGTCCAGCGGGTCTTCCGCATCACCGGGCTCGACAAGTTCATCCCGATCTACGACACCCTCCGCGAGGCGATCGTCGCGCTCCCCTCGACCACGACCCCCTGACGTCTAACCCGCAGCGAGGTCTCACCTACAGCGACGTCTCACCCGCAGCGACGTCTCACTTGCAGCCCTCGAACTGGGGGACGCTGGTCGTCAGCTTCAGGCCCGAGTCGCCGAACCACTTGTCCAGCAGGCGCTTGGCCGTGCCGTCCTGGTACATGGCGGTGATCGCGCGGTTGATCTCCTCGCAGCCCTGCAGGTCCCCCTTCTTGATGCCGACGCCGTACTTCTCGTCCGTGAACGGCGCGTTGATCATCCGGCCGGGGCGGCCGGCGGCGAATCCGGCGAGGATCAGGTCGTCGGTCGACACGGCGTCGAGCTTCCCGGCGGCGAGCGCGTCCACGCAGGCCCCGTAGGTGTCGACGGTGACGGGCTCGGCGGCGACCTTGCGCTCCTCGATGACGCGGCGCCAGGAGTTGGAGCCGGTCACCTCGCAGATCCGCTTGCCCTTCAGATCGCGCACGTCGTTGATCGAGGTGTCGTCGGCGCGGACGAACGTGTCCTGGTGCGCGACGTAGTACGGGCCCGCGAAGGTGACCTTCATCTTGCGCGTCGCCGTGATCGAGTACGTCGCGACGATGATGTCCACGGTGCCGTTGGCCAGCGCCTCCTCCCGGACGGACGAGTTCGTCGTCCGGAACGTGAGGCCGCGCTCGGGGACGCCCAGCTTCCCCGCGATGTAGGTGGCGACATCGACGTCGAAGCCCTTGTACGTCCCGTCCGGGCCCTTCACGCCGAGGGCGGGCTGGTCCTCCTTGACGCCGATGACCAGGGTCTCCTTGTCGGCGACGGTCTCTTCCTCGGTTCCGCCGAGGCCGCAGGCCGACAGCCCGGTCGCGGCGGCCAGGAACGCGGCGACCGCCGCGGCGGTACGGGTGACGCGCATGCTCGTCTCCTTCAGCGGAACTCGGCCAGCCGGGGACGGACCCCCGCGAAAATCAGCAGGGCGATGGCGGCCGCACCGGCGGCCGGGACGGCGTTCCAGCC
The DNA here is from genome assembly GCF_004348425.1 of Actinomadura sp. 7K507. Classification (GTDB taxonomy): domain Bacteria; phylum Actinomycetota; class Actinomycetes; order Streptosporangiales; family Streptosporangiaceae; genus Spirillospora. The sequence continues at coordinate 7,043 of NZ_SMKK01000012.1, read as the reverse complement.
GCGCAGCCCGCCGTCGGCGTCCCCGACCGCGTCGTCGAACGCGTCCTGGTGGACGGCGGTCAGCTCGCCCAGCGCCTTGTCGTAGACGCCGAAGTCGCGGATGGCGTTGGAGGCCATCCGCGCGTCGACGGCCCCGGCCCGGTCGCCGGACGACGCGAGCTCCCTGATGCGCGCGTCGTTGCGCTGGACGGTCCGGTAGGCCAGCAGCGTCTTCTGCAGGGCGTCCGCCTCGCGGCCGGGCTCCACGGTGCGCGCCTCGTCCCCGAAGAAGCCGAGGAACGGGACGTCCCCCTCACCGGCCTTGTACGGGCCGACCTTCTCCTCAAGGCCCGCGTAGTAGTTCTCCAGGTTCACCGGCTTGTCGCCCAGGTCCGGCTGGATCACCGACAGCGACTTGTCGAGGTAGGTCTGCTCGTAGGTGTCGGCGCGTCCCGGGTCGAGGAGGTAGCGGCTCTCATCGGCGAACGCGCTGTGGCTGATCGCGCGGGCCCTGGACAGCTGGAGAATCGAGTCGAAGCCGTCCTCCTTGGCCTTCTGCATGTGCCCGGCCTGGGCGGTCAGCATGCCCGCCCCGACGCCGCCGAGGGCCAGCGTCGCGAGCGTCGCCAGGACCAGCGCCGGGTTGAGGACGCGGCGGAACGTCCGCGCGAGGTAGAGCTGCGTCGCGATCAGGAGCAGCAGCACGACGAGGCCCGTCACGGCGACCCACGTGCGACCCGACAGCACCGCCGACCGCTTCTCCTCGTACTCCTGCCGGACCTGCGCGCCGGTGTCGAGCGTGATGTTGTACGCCTTGGGCAGGAGCTGGAGCTTCATCAGGTCGGTCGCCTGCCGGTAGGCGTCGACGACCTGCTGCGGCAGCTGGCCCGGCGGGTGGCCGGCCTGCGCGTCGAGCTCCATGGCGCGCCCGACGAGCCGCTCGTACTCGCCGAGGCCGTCCAGCACCTCCTGGACGGTGCGGCGCAGCGCCTCGTCGCCGCCGGCGAGCTGCGCGGCCTGCACCGCGGCCGCGTCGGCCTCCGAGCGGCGCTGCTCGTACACCCGCAGCGAACGGTCGTGGCCGATGCCGAGGTCGTGGTCGCGGCCGATCAGCAGGATGTTGGAGACCTGCGCGTCCATGTCGCTGAGCGCGAAGTACAGGGTTCCGGTCGCGACGACCTGCGGGCCGGCGTCGTGGCCGATGGTCTGGACGGAGTCGCGCGCGTTCCCGATCGACACGGTCAGGACGGCCAGCAGCGCCACGATGGCGGCCAGGCACAGCACGACGTGGATGCCGATGCGGCCCGGGATCGTGCGGAGCCACCGGCCGCGCACGAACGTGCTCAGGCGTCCTCCACGGGGCCGCTCGGTGTCCGCGGGCGGACGGGGTGCCGGGGCGGGCGGCCGCGGCGCCGGTGGCGCGGGACCCGATGACGAGCTTCTGGGGGGAGTCATCGTCATGGCGGGCCCTCCTGAAGAGACAGCGTGATGGTCGTCCAGGCGCCGACATGGATGCGGTCGCCGTCGGCCATCGGCACCGGCGTGTTCACCGCGATCGGCTCCGTGCCGCCGTTCACCGTGGTGCCGTTGGTCGAACCGGGGTCGACCAGGTTCCAGGTGCCGTCCGGCTGCGCGAGCAGGACTGCGTGCAGGTGCGAGACGCCGGGGTCCTCGGGCGGGACGCTCAGGTCGATCTCCGGGAGGATCGCGCGGGACGTGCTGCGCCGCCCGATCCGGGCCTGGTCGCCGATCAGCGGGACGCGGCGCTCCGCGGTGTACGGCGGGAACGCCAGTCCCGCCGCGTCCGGGCCCATCTGCGCGACCACGGTGTCGAAGTAGGCGCGGTCGGCGAAGATCAGCGCGGACGGTCCGGACGGGGCCATGCGCGGGCTGCTCGTCCGCGGTGACGGCACCAGTGGCCTCGACCGGGAGGCGGCGGCGCGGGCGGCCGCCAGCTGGGGGCTGTGGACGGCGCCGGTGTCGAAGTCGTACCCGTCCACTTCGCAGAAGCGGCCGGACCGGGGCGTCCTGCACTGCGGGCAGACGGCCGCGTCCTCCGGCCCGGCCTGCGCCTCCGGCGTGGGGGCCGGGGCAGGCGCGGCGGCCGGGGCGTGGGAGGGCTCGGCGAACTCGGCGCGCTGCGCGCCGTCCATGAGGTCACCGCACACGTCGCAGTAGTCGGTGGCCTCGGACGTGTGCCCGCTCGGGCAGACCGGCATCGGGCTCAGCCTCCTCCCGCCTCGTCGCCGTGGCGGGTCCGCACGGTCCGGACGGAACGGGTGTCGAGCGACATCTCGTCCGCCTTGGCGATCTCCCGCTTCAGCCGCACCGTCCCCTGGACCGGGTCGACGACGTCGACGATCCGGTCCAGCAGGCCGGAGATCTGGTCGTTGCCGACCTCCCGCGCCAGCACGACGGCGCGGCCGAGCCTGGCCGTCGCGGTGTCCTCGTCGCCCTCCCGCCTCGCCTCCAGGCCCTGCTGGATCGCCTCGGCCAGCTCGGACTGCCCGGTGTGGATCGAGACCCGGCCGTTGATGTGCGTCGACCTGGCCTCGTCGTCGGTCCACTCGGCCAGGACGTTCCCGGACGCGAGGACCCGGTCGCCGGCCAGGAGCTTCACCCACGCGGCCCGCATCTGGCGTCCGACGTCGCCGGGCTTCACGTCGACGCACAGGTGGTACTCGCGGTTCTCGTTCCCCCACGCGCCGAGCGGGTAGTCGCCCGTCTGCGGCCCCGACTCGACGCGCCTGCCGGTGAGGTCCTCCACGGCCGGCACCATCTGCTTGACGAACCGCAACTCCGCCTGCTGCGGCGTCCACACGCGCAGCGACACGTCCGCGACCTGCTTGCTCATCGAGGTCCGCGTCATCGCCAGGAAGTCGGCCTCCAGGTCCGCCGGGTCGGGGACGTCCAGGAACCCGCCCAGCAGCGCCGAGGTGATCTTGCGGACCTCGGAGACGTCCCAGTCGGTGCCGACGCCGCGCGCGTCGCACTGGAAGTGGCCCGAGCACTGCCGCAGCGCCGCGTCCAGTTCCTCGGCCGACTCGTGCTGGTTCTTGCCGTCGGTCAGCAGGATCGCGTGCTTGACGGCGTCCTCGTAGCCGGTGAACAGCCGGTCGGCGAGCCGCAGCCACGACCCGATCGCGGTCCCGCCGGCCGCCTCCAGCCGCCCCACCGCCTGCACGGCGCTCCGCCGGGACGTCTCGTTCGCCTCTGCGAGCCGCTCCCCCTGCGGGTAGATCATGCGGGGCTGGTTCGCGCCCGCGACCACCGCGAACCGGACCCCGTCGCGCAGCACGTTCACCGCCGCCCGCGCCGCCCGTTTGGCGGCGGTCATCTTGCCCCGGTACGACATCGAACCCGAGGTGTCGATGATGATGATCTGCGCGGCCGGCGCCCGCCCGGCGGCGCCCGCCCCGGCACCCGTTCCCGCATCTGTTCCGGCGCCTGTTCCCGCGCCTGTTCCCGCACTGGCGCCGGACGAGGTCGCCTCCACGGTCACGATCGCGTGCATCTCCCGTCCGCCGTCCGGGAGGTAGGGGTTCTGGTCCACGCGGATCGTGAACTCGGGGAAATCGCTCATCTGACCGGCTCCCTGCTCGTTTCCCTGCTCGATTCCGGCGGCGGGCAGGGGATCACCGCCACCGTGACGTTGTCGTGCCCGCCCGCGCCGAGCGCCGCCCGCAGCAGCCTCCGCACCGCGCCCAGCGGCCCGTCCGGCCCGCCCGTGCCGTCCAGCGCCACCGCCGCGAGCTCCGCCGCCTCCGGCAGGTGGTTCCACAGCCCGTCGCTGCATATCAGCACAAGTCCGGGGGCGGCGGGACGGAACGCCGCGAGCCGCGGCCGCGCCGTGCCCCCGTCCGCGCCCAGCCACGCGGTCAGCAGATGCGCCCGCCGGTCGGCCCACGCGTCCGCCGCGCTCATCTCCCCCCGCTCGACCATCTCCGCGGCCCACGAGTCGTCCCGCGTCAGCAAGCACGAGCCCCCTGCCGAAAGCCAGTAGGCGCGGCTGTCCCCGATCCACCCGACCGTGACGTCCGGGCCGTCCACGACCGCCGAGACGAACGTGCACGCGGGCGCGTCGTCCGGGCCGGCGGCGAGCCGCGCCACGACCTCGCCCGCCCGTTCCGCCGCCTCGCGGGTGGCGTCCCCCGGGTCCGCGCCCGCCGGGACGCGGTCCGCGAGGACGGCCGCCGCGGCGTCGGCGGCCAGCCGTGACGCCTCCTCCGACCCCGGCGCCGTGGCCACGCCGTCGCACACCACCGCGCAGGCCCCGCCGGGCAGCGCCGCGAGCGCGAAAGCGTCCTCGTTCCGGCCGCGCCGCAGCCCGAGGTCGCTCACCGCCGCCGCGGCCCCGCCCAGCTCCGCCTCGACGTGCTCCCGCCCGCTCGGCTGCCGCAGCCCGCACATCCCGCAGTACCCGTCCGCCCCGACGTCGCGCCCCCCGCAGTCCGTGCAGACTCCCCGCGTCGTGGGGGCGGGTGTCGGGTCGTCGGCGGTCGTCGGGTCGGGGCGGCCGCACTCTTCGCAGAAACGGTCGTGCTCGTTGACGGGCTCGCCGCAGGTGCAGTAGAGCCCGGCGTGGATGTCCTGGTCCGCGTCCATCGTCAGAACAGCGTCCTCGGACGTACGGCGTTGGCCCGTCTGACCATGGCGTGCCGGTGTCCGGCGCCGTCGGCGAGCTTGGCCAGGACGCGGTAGGTCTCCTCCAGCCTCGCGCGGAGGGACGCCTCGTCGAGGTCGGTGTCGAGGACCCGGTAGCCGGAGCCGGAAGGCGCCTGCGCGCGGCCGGCGCGGACCCAGCCGAGAGCGGCCTCCAGCACCTCGGCGGAGAACGCGGCGGTCCGTTCGGTGTCCAGGCGCAGGGACGACAGGCGGCGGCCGGTCTCGATCAGCGTGGCGGCGGTCAGCTCGCCGGGGTCGCGGCCGCGGACGGCGGTCGCGACGGCCGCGAGCTGCGCGGCGAGGTAGTGGCTGGAGACGCGGGGGACCGAGTCCAGCACGCGTCCGGCGGCCTCCCGGTCACCGGCGGCCAGGCGGGTGCGGGCCAGGCCGAACGCGGCGCTCACGTGGATGGGGTCGGTGCGCCAGACCGCCTCGTAGAAGCGGTCGGCCTGCGCCATGTCGCCCAGGATCTCGTGGCAGAACGCGAGCGCCAGCTTGGGCGCCCGCTCCCCCGGCGCGAGGTCGTACAGGTCGTTGAAGACGGCCACGGCCTCCGGTCCGCGCCCGCCGGCGAGGGCGCGGACGCCGCGGTACCAGTCGACGCGCCAGTCGTCGGCGGCCTCGGCGGCGAGCTCTTCGAGGAGGCGCCGGGCGCCGTCCAGGTCGTCCAGCTCGATCCAGACCCGGACCAGCGCGAACCGGACCTCCCGCGACCCCACCGGCGCGGAGCTCAGCGCGGCGGCCAGGTCGCCCGGGTCGCGGGCGGTGAGCCCGGCCAGGAACGCGGCGGCCGGGTCGGAGCCGGACACCAGCGGGACGGGCAGCGCCGCGGCGGCGGCCGCCGGCTCCAACGGCGCGAGGATGGGCGGGGCCGCGCCGCCCGCCGGGGTGCCGTCCCGGTCGGTCGGCGCGGTGATCTCGGCTCCGGCCGTGTGCTGCTCGGCGCCGAACAGCGGCGACGGCGCGGGCCGCGGGCGGCCGTCCTCGGCCGACAGGACCTCGCGCAGGACGCCGGTCAGCTGCTCGGCCATCTCCGCGGCGCTCTGGAAGCGGCGCGCGGGGTCCGGGTGCGTGGCGCGGCGCAGCAGCCGGTGGTACGACTCGTGCCGCTGGAAGAGCGGTACCTCCTCGCGCGGCGGCAGGCTGCGCAGATGCCGTCCGGTGTAGCCGCGGAACGGGAAGCTCAGCACCGCGAGCGTCCGGCCCACCGTGTACAGGTCGGACGTGACCGACGGGCCCTGCGAGCCGATTTCCGGGGCCTGGTAGCCGGGCGTGCCGAAGATCGGGCTGTTGACGTCGAACGCGCGGCGCACCCCGCCGAGGTCGATCAGCTTGAGCTGCTCCTCGGACTGGATGGCGTTGTCCGGCTTGAAGTCGCAGTACAGCAGCCCGACGCCGTGCAGGTAGCCGAGCGCGCTCAGCACCTCCAGCCCGTACGCGATCACCTGGGGCAGGGGCAGCGCGACCGTGTCGCCGTGGTCGCGGCGGGCGCTCAGCAGGATTTCCTTCAGCGACGTCCCGCCGACGTACTCCATCACGATGTAGCCGGAGCCCTCGTGCCGGACGAAGTTGTAGATCTTGACGATGTTGGGGTGCTCGACCTCGGCGAGGAACGCGCGCTCGGCGGTCGCGGCGGCCAGCGAGTCGGCGTCCCCGGTGTCCAGCAGGCCCTTGAGCACGACCCACCGCTCGCTGACGTTGTGGTCGCGGGCCAGGTAGACCCAGCCGAGCCCGCCGTGCGCCAGGCACCCGAGGACCTCGTACTGCCCGCCGAGCATCTCGCCGGGCCGGAGCTTCGGCGTGAACGAGAACGGGTGCCCGCAGTTGCGGCAGAACCCCTCGGTGCGCCCGGGACGGCCGCCGCGGCTCCGCCCCACCTTCTCGTCGCACTTGCTGCAGTAGCGCCGGTTCTCCGGCACCTCGGGCTTCTCCATGATCGCCGAGGCCGGGTCGCGGGCCGGGACCGGCGGCACCTCCACGAGCCCGGCGCCGAGCATCCCGCGCCTGGTGGACCCGCTGGAGCCCGTCCCGCGGGTGCCGCCCCGCGACGCCGTCCGCCCGGACCCGACGGTCCCCCGTCCGCTGCCCGCCGAGCCGCGCGACGAACCACCGGACGCCGAGCCCGGACCACTCTGGCCGCTCTGCCCGCTCTGCCCGCTCGGGCGCGACGGGCCGGACGAGCCCGGCTGCCTGGTGGTCGGCGGCGCCGGGGCGGGCCCCGGCGCCGCGCCTGCCCCGGCAGGGGTCGGCGGGGGCACGTAGGGCCCGCGCGGCGCGGGCGGTGCGGGCGGCGTGGCGGGCCGCACCGTGTGGATGGACCTCTCGACCCCGAAGTCCGGTCGCTGCCCCGCTGACCGGTCGGCACGGGCGGGCTGCGGCGGCTGGGCAGGAAGAGAGGC
>NZ_SMKK01000129.1 GCF_004348425.1 Actinomadura sp. 7K507 | reverse complement strand
GGGGAAGTATGGCGGGCTGGGCGGACACGACCAGGGAGCCGCTCTTGTCGGCGTACACGGGAACAGCGAGGCGCAGCCACTTGTCGGACGTGCGGGCCAGCAGCGTCACGGTCGCGTTGTTGGCGTCGCGGGCGTCCACTCCGGCCACTTGGACGGGCTCCACCTGCATCTTGCCGACGCCGTTCCAGCCGAATTGCGGGTCGGCGCCGTCGGGGAGGAAGGTCCGCAATTGCGCCTCGCGGGCGGGGGCGTTGTTCTGGTCGTAGTTCAGATAGACGTTGGCGAACTGGAGGGCGAACGCGCCGGCGGCGCTGCTGGGGAAACCGGCTCCCCTGGCGGGCTTGGACGCGGGCGTGGTCCCCCCGGACGTCTCCTCCGCGGTGAAGCGTTCGAACGGGGCGCGGATGCCGTTGACGAGGATGACGATGATCAGCGCCCAGAGCACGGCGCGGCCGGCCCAGACCCACCAGCGCCCGCCGGAGCCGCCCCAGCGGCCGCCTCCGCGCCTGCCGTCACCGCCGCCCGAGCGGCCGCTGCTCCGGTCGTCGCCGCCCAGTGGTTCCCACGGGTCGGCGGACGAGAGCGCCCGGCCGGGCGCCGCCGTCTCCTCGACGACGGCGGTGTCACGGCCGCGTCGCACGGCCGACCTGCGAGCCATCCTGCCTCCGCTCGCGCCTCGCCCCCGGTCGGCGCGGTCATGTGTCTGGTCATGTTGCCGGTGGCCTTTCTGAACCCACCTCGGGCCCAGGGTAACCACGGGCGTCAATTGTTCCAGCGCATCCCAGCAAAGCACAGCCCCGGCACGCGGTTGTGGATAATGCAATCCACCTCAGCAGGAACGGGGAAGATTGCCAAACGGTGACGATCCCCTATCCAAGGCTCCGAACAGTGCGCAGGTCCAGGTTCCGGACAAGCGGCGCGAGTCGGGAGGTGCTTGGTTACCGGCTGACGTGGAAGGTCGCAATTTGTTCCCGAAAGAATCCGTCATTCTGTCGGATTCGGGACATCTCAGGACAGAACGCCCAGCTCAGAGGTAACTTCAGGCCCAGAGAGACCGGCTGTTGCCAAAGTCACACAGGTAACGGCCCTGTTCATATCGCCGGGACACCATCAGACCGGGACACCGTCAGACCGGGACGCGGTCAGACGTTGAAGCGGAACTCCACGACGTCGCCGTCCTGCATGACGTACTCCTTGCCCTCCATGCGGACCTTGCCGGCCGTGCGGGCCCCCGCCATGGAGCCCGCGGCGGTGAGGTCGTCGAACGAGACGACCTCGGCCTTGATGAAGCCGCGCTGGAAGTCGGTGTGGATGACCCCGGCGGCCTCCGGCGCGGTGTCGCCCTTGCGGATCGTCCAGGCCCGCGCCTCCTTGGGGCCCGCCGTCAGGTACGTCTGCAGGCCGAGGGTCGCGAACCCGATCCGGACGAGCTGCGACAGTCCCGGCTCGTCCTGCCCCATGCCCTGGAGGAGTTCGAGCGCCTCGTCGTCCGGCAGCTCGATCAGCTCCGCCTCGATCTTGGCATCGAGGAAGATCGCCTCGGCGGGAGCGACCAGGTCGCGCAGGCGCGCGCGCAGTGCCTCGTCTGTCAGCTCGCTCTCGTCGAGGTTGAAGACGTAGAGGAACGGCTTGGCCGTGAGCAGGTGCAGGTCGCGCAGGAGCGTGAGGTCGATCCCGGCCTTCTCGGCCCCCGCGAAGAGGGTGACACCGTCGTCCAGGAGCTTCTGCGCGGCGTTGACGGCGTCAACGACGGCGAGCTTCTCCTTGTCCTTCTTGGTGCGGGCCTCCTTGTCGAGACGCGGCAGCGCCTTCTCGATCGTCTGGAGGTCGGCCAGGATCAGCTCGGTGTTGATCGTCTCGATGTCGCGGGACGGGTCGGTCTCGCCGTCCACATGGGTGACGTCGGCGTCCTCGAACGCCCGGATCACCTGGCAGATCGCGCTGGCCTCCCGGATGTTGGCCAGGAACTTGTTGCCGAGGCCCTGCCCCTCGGACGCGCCCTTGACGATGCCGGCGATGTCGACGAACTCCATCGTCGCGGGGATGATCTTCTGCGAGCCGAACATCTCCGCCAGCACGGCCAAGCGCGGATCGGGCACCCCGACCACGCCGACATTGGGCTCGATGGTCGCGAACGGGTAGTTGGCGGCCAGCGCGTCGTTCTTGGTCAGCGCGTTGAAGAGAGTGGACTTGCCGACGTTGGGCAGTCCGACGATTCCGATGGAGAGGCTCACGGCCGTCAAGTTTATGGGCGGCGGCGGACCCCTCGGGCTGCCCGGATCGTCCGGGCGGCCACAGGTTGGTGAATCCTGAGCCGAATGTCCGGTGCCCCGGGGGGTCACGGCGCGTCGCGGTCGCCGTTCGGCGCCGCGCTGTCACGATGAATGGATGGACCTCGCGCTGTTCGCCGGCCTGCTCGTCGGAGCCGTCTTCGGCGTCGTCGCCGGGTACGCGCTCGCGACGAGCCGGCAGGGCACGCTGATCGCGCGGGCCAAGGCGGCGGAGGAGAAGCTCGCCTACGCCGAGGAGCGGATGGCCGAGCACTTCGAGAACCTGTCCGCGAAGGCGCTGGACGCCAGCAACCAGCGCTTCCTTGAGCTGGCGGACGCCCGCCTGAAGGCGGCGGGCGTCGAGGCCGCGGGCGAGCTGCAGCGGCGCCAGCAGGCGGTCGAGCATCTGGTCGCGCCGCTCAAGGAGACGCTTGCCAAGGTGGAGGAGCAGCTCCGCGAGGTGGAGACGGGCCGCCGGGAGTCGCACGCGATGCTGGCCAAGCAGGTCGATTTCGTCCGGCAGAGTTCCGACCAGCTGCGCCGCGAGACGCAGTCGCTCGTCCGGGCCCTGCAGCGGCCCGAGGCCCGGGGACGGTGGGGCGAGCTCCAGCTACGCCGTGTCGTGGAACTGGCCGGGATGACGCATCACTGCGATTTCGACGAGCAGGCCAGTGCGTTCACGGTCAACGGCACGGTTCGCCCCGACATGGTGGTGCGGCTGGCCGGCGGCAAGAGCATCGTGGTCGATTCCAAGGTCTCCCTGGCCGCCTACCTTCAGGCCGCAGAGAGCGGCGATCCCGTGCGGCTGGACGCGCACGCGCGCCATATGCGCGACCACGTCGACCGTCTGGCGGCGAAGTCCTACTGGCAGGCGTTCAGTCCGTCACCGGAGTTCGTCGTGCTGTTCATCCCGGGCGAGGCGTTCCTGGCGCCCGCTCTGGACCGCGACCCCGGCCTGCTGGAGTACGCGATGCGCCGCCGGGTGCACATCGCCACGCCCACGACCCTCATCAGCATGCTGCGGACGGCGTCGTACGCGTGGCAGCAGGCGGCCCTGTCACGCAACGCCCGCGCGGTCTTCGACCTGGGCAGGGAGCTGTACGAGCGGCTGGGCACGATGGGCCAGCACGTCGACGAGCTGGGCCGCGCGCTGACCGGTGCCATCAAGTCCTACAACCGGACGGTCGGATCCCTCGAAACACGCGTGCTCGTCAGTGCGCGCAAGCTGAACGAACTGGGCGTGGTCGAGGACGACCTGGACGGCCCCCACCCGGTCGAAGAGGGCCCCCGTTCGCTCTCCGCGGCCGAGCTGACCGGACACGACGCCCTCTTCGACTCCCCTCCGGACCACCACCAAGCCCCCTTGGAGGACGACCACAACCCCGGCGAAGAACGCTCCCAGCCTGACTCGGCCACGGAACCTGTAGGTTTCGGCGGACAGGCCATCCCCGAGCAGATAGAGCGGTTCGATCGGCGAGAGAGGTGGCCATGAGTTCATCGTCGATACGCGACGCGCCGAGCGGGGCGTCGCCGGTCTCTGGGGGTCCAGTGCGACGTCAGCGCGGTGCATCCTCTCCGCGATCGCACTCGGCCGCCTCCCCGGCGAGCCCGATCACCCTCACCGGACGCGGCGGCATCGTCGTCATGTTCGGCGCCGGGGTGATCTGCGGGCTGCTGTCGCGCTGGCTCGGCGTGCCGTTGTTCGCCGGGGCCGGGTTCGCGGTCGGCTGCGCGCTCGCCGCGTTCGCCACGCGACCCGCCGACCTGCTCACGCTCGTGGTCAGCCCGCCGCTGGTGTTCCTCGCGGCCACGTTCGCGGTCGAGTTCGCCACCACGCTCGGCAACGGGTCGCTGGTGCGCGGCCTCACCGTCGGCGTGCTCACCGCGCTCGCCTCGACGGCGCCGTGGCTGTTCTTCGGGACGCTGCTGGTAGTGGCCATCTGCCTGGCCCGCGGCCTGATGACGAACGTCCGGGAGCTGCGGGACAAGCTCGTCGGCGTCCGCCTCTTCGAGAAGGAGGAGAACGAGAACCCCGTCCGGTGGGACGAGTCCCCCACCACGACGGCGGAACGCCGCCGCCTCCACCACGGCGATGTGGACTGAGCCCCTACACCGGCGTGATGCGGAGGTCCTTGCGGAGTTCCTTCGGAAGGGAGAAGCGCATGTGCTCCTCGACGGACTCGATCTCCTCCGCCTCGCCGAAGCCGCGCTCGGACAGCCAGGCCAGGACGCCGTGGACCAGCTCGTCCGGGACGGAGGCGCCGCTGGTGACGCCGACCGTGGTGACGCCCTCCAGCCAGGCGGGGTCGATCTGCTCGGCGTAGTCGACGAGGTAGGCGTCGTCCGCGCCGTGCTCCTTGGCCACCTCGACCAGGCGGACGGAGTTGGAGGAGTTCGTCGAGCCGACCACCAGGACGAGTTGCGACTGCGCCGCCATGTCCTTCACGGCGACCTGCCGGTTCTGCGTGGCGTAGCAGATGTCGTCGGACGGCGGGTCCATCAGGTTCGGGAACCGCTCGCGGAGCTTCTCGACGGTGGCGACGGTCTCGTCGACCGAGAGCGTGGTCTGCGAAAGCCACGCGACCTTGTCGGGGTCTCGAACGCTGACGTTGGCGACGTCGTCCGGGCCGTCCACGAGGTGGATGTGGTCGGGGGCCTCGCCGGTGGTGCCGATGACCTCCTCGTGGCCCTCGTGGCCGATCAGCAGGATGTCGTAGTCGTCGGCGGCGAACCGCACGGCCTCCTTGTGGACCTTGGTGACCAGCGGGCATGTCGCGTCGATGGTGCGCAGGGCCAGGCCCTGTGCCTCCTCGTGGACGGCCGGCGCGACGCCGTGCGCGGAGAAGACCACGATCGAGCCCTCGGGGACCTCCTCGGTCTCCTCCACGAAGACCGCGCCGCGTTCCTCCAGCGTCTTGACGACGTGGACGTTGTGGACGATCTGCTTGCGGACGTAGATCGGGGCCCCGTACTTCTCCAAGGCGATCTCGACCGTCTCCACGGCGCGGTCGACGCCCGCGCAGTAACCACGCGGTTTGGCGAGCAGGACACGGCGCTGGCTGTTGGCGGTCATACCCCTATCGTACGAGGGACCGCGCGGGGGGCGTGCAGCACGGGGAGTTCTCCGCCGGATGTGTGCATCCCCGCCACCGGCGGGGATACGGCTCTGGTGGGGGTACGCGTGTGACCCACCGCACGCCGCTTTTAGACATAAATCCATTAACCCGGGGTGACCACGATCGCACCCATGGGGCAGAGTGAACTTCGACCAGACGTAGCCGTATGACCCGATTCGGTGTTCAGGGACGGCAAGGAAGAGGAAAGACGATGACGAGATCGCCGCGCCGCCTCAAGCAGCAGGTCCAGGAAACGGTGGGCGAACAGGTCCGCGACCTTCCGCTGCACGCCGTCCGGCTGGCCATGTTCGGCGTCGGCCGCGCGCTGCTGCTCGGGGACCGGGTCACGCGCGACTACAAGGAGATCACCGAGGGCGGCGGCGTGAAGCCGGTGCTCGGACGGCTGCGCGACGACGTGCAGGGCACCGCCGAGAAGGTCGTCGGCCAGGTGGTGGAGCGGGTGCGCGGCGAGGACGGCGAGCCGGAGCCCGAGCCCGTCCGCCGGACCAGGCCCGCCAGGCCCGCCAGGCCGGCGGCGAAGCAGCAGTCCGGCGAGGAGATCACGATCGGCAAGCCCGGCGCCGGGGCGCGGCACGCGCCCAAGCACACCCGCCCGGGACCTCCGCCGAAGCCGGCGAAGCCCGCGTCGCCGGGCAAGCACCGCGCTGAGCCGGGCGACTCCACGGACAAGACCGGTTCGACGGAGAAGGCCGGCCCGTTCGCCGAGCCCGCGCCCAAGCCGACGCCCGCCGAGCCGAAGCCGGAGCCCGCGCCCCAGGCCAAGCCCGCACCGAGCCCGAAGCCCGCCGACAAGACAGGGCCTGCCGACAAGACCGGGCCCGCCGACAAGACCGGGCCCGCCGACAAGACCGGGCCCGCCGACAAGACGGGGCCCGCCGACAAGGCCAAAGGCAAGGGCAAGCCGAAGGGCAAGGACGAGGCGGAAGCGAAGGGCGAGGGCGAGGCGGAGGCCAAGGACGGGCCGGCCGCGAAGGACGAGGCGGCGTTCGAGCCGAAGCCGGAGTCCAAGCCCGCCGCGCCGGCCGAGGCCGAGCACCTCGCGGCGGACCTGCCGGTCCCCGACTACGACAGCGCCACGCTGCCGCAACTGCGCGCGCGCCTGCGCGGCCTGTCCGTCGACCAGGTGAAGCTGCTGCGCGAGTACGAGCGCAAGCACGCCGCCCGTGAGGACGTCATCCGCATGTACGAGCGCCGGATAGCGAAGCTCAACGGCCTCAGCTGAGCGACCACGACAAAGAGAAGGGCCCCGGACGGTCGTCCAGGGGCCCTTCGCCATGTGGGCAGGGGCCCGGTCGGCCGGTCAGGGTATGTCGAAGAGCTTGTCGAGGGCGGGGAGCGCAGCGGCCACGGCGGCGCGTTCCTCGTCCGTCAGGTTGGCGAGCCGTTCGGCCAGGAAGCCGATCCTGCGGTGCCGTCCGGCGGCGAGACGGCCGCGGCCGGCCTCGGTGAGGCGCGCGGTGACCACACGCGCGTCGCCGCCGTCCCGGCCGCGCGTGACGAGTCCGTCGCGTTCGAGCCGGTTGATCTGGGCGGTTATGGTCGGCAGCCGGACACCGTGCTCGGCGGCCAGTTCCGTCATCCGGCGCGGCCCGTGCTCCAGCGAGCCGAGCACGGACAGCTGCTGGCTGGTGATCGGCTGGTCGGCGCTGACCTGCCGGAGCATCAGCACGACATGGCGGAGGCGCTGATTGAGCCGTTCGGCGAGCTCGCGTTCGGATGCGGTCACAGTCACGGACATCACCGTAGGCTGCCCGCATGGCAATGGAGACCTCGGCCGAATCTCCCGTCCCGGTGCGGACGGTCCTGCAGGCGGTCAGCGGCTGGATCGGGAAGCTCGGCCGCATCTGGGTCGAGGGACAGATCACCGACCTCAACGCCCGCGGCGGGACGGTGTACCTGACGCTCCGCGACCCCGTGGCCAACATGTCGGTGCGGGTAGTCGGCCCCCGCGCGGTGTTCGAGGCCGCGGGGCCGGCGGTGACCGACGGCGCCCGCGTCGTCGTGCACGCCAAACCCGACTTCTGGATCAACCGGGGCTCGTTCTCGCTCAGCGTCCTCGAGGTCAGGCCGGTCGGCGTCGGTGAGCTGCTGGCCCGCCTGGAGCGGCTCAAGCGGGTGCTGGCCGCCGAGGGGCTGTTCCGCCCGGAGCTCAAGCGCCCGCTCCCGTTCCTGCCGGGCAGGATCGGGCTGATCTGCGGGCGCGACTCCGACGCCGAGCACGACGTCCTGGAGAACGCGCGGCGGCGGTGGCCCGCGGTGGCCTTCCGGGTGGAGAACACGGCGGTGCAGGGCTCGTACGCGGTCGGCGAGGTGATGGAGGCGCTGCGGACGCTGGACGCCGACCCCGAGATCGAGGTGATCATCATCGCGCGGGGCGGCGGCGCGATGGAGGACCTGCTGCCGTTCTCCGACGAGGCGCTGGTCCGCGCCGTGGCCGCGGCCCGCACCCCCGTGGTCAGCGCGATCGGGCACGAGCAGGACGGCCCGCTCCTGGACCTGGTCGCGGACGTGCGGGCGTCCACCCCGACCGACGCGGCGAAGAAGACGGTCCCGGACGTGCGCGAGCAGCTCCAGCTCGTCCGGCAGCTGCGCGACCGGGGGCGGCGCTGCCTGGCGGGCGGCGTGGAGCGGGAGCTGGCGTGGCTGAAGTCGGTCCGGTCGAGGCCTGCGCTGGCCGACCCGGTGCGGGAGGTCGAGCGGCAGTCCGAGCAGGTCCTGGCGCTGCGCGACCGGGCGCGGCGCTGCCTGTCCGGCGCGCTGGACCGGGCGGGGGACGAGCTGTCGCACACCCGCGCCCGGCTGGTGGCCCTGTCCCCCGCCGCGACGCTGGAGCGCGGGTACGCGATCGTCCAGCGGGAGGACGCGGCGGTCGTGCGGGAGTCCGCGGCGGTCAAGGACGGCGAGCGGCTCCAGGTCCGGCTGGCGGAGGGCCGGCTCGGCGTCACGGTCACGGACCGCGACGGGCCGTGAGGCGTTCCGGGCGTACGGGTCGTTATCGAGGATGGAAGAGTGGGGCGGATGGGTGACGAGACGGGGACGGCGGACAAGCCGTCGTACGAGCAGGCGCGGGACGAGCTGGCCGATGTCGTCAAGCGGCTGGAGGCCGGCGGGCTGACGCTGGAGGAGTCCCTCGCCCTCTGGGAGCGGGGCGAGAAGCTCGCCGCGATCTGCGAGGAGTGGCTGGAGGGCGCCCGCGCGAGGCTGGCCGCGGCGATGGCGCGGCCCGAGGACGGCGACGCCGCCGCGCCGTTCTAGCCGCCGCGCCGTTCCAGGTGCCGCGCCGTTCTGGGCTCCGCGCCTCTGGGCTCCGCGCCGTTCCGAGCCTCAGGATCCTGTTTCGGCCGCACCCGAGGAGGGCGTCAGCGGCGCGTTGTCCTTGGACTGCGGCTTGAGCGAGCCCGCCAGGACCGCCAGTTCCTCGTAGGTCGCCGTGCCGGTCACCACGAGGCTCACCCCGCCGGGCAGGGTCCGGGCCAGCGAGTTGGCCTGCTTGTCCTCGCGGTGGTACTTGGTCCAGGTCTGGCCGTTCACCTGCTGCGTGCCGACGGGCTTGCTGCTGTTGGCCATGCGCGGGACGTACTCCGACGCCTTCTCGTTGCTCTGCTCCAGCGCCGCGTACTCGTCGCCGGGCGTCACGAACCCGAGATGCCAGGCGACGGGCTCGCCGCCGCCCTGGCCGAGGCCGTTCAGCCGGGAGCTGGTGGGACGCCAGCGGTCCGAAAGCCCCTCGGGGGCGTGCACGGTGTACGGCGCGTCGTTGCGCATGGCCCACAGCTGCGCGCCGTAGTCGACGGTCGGCAGGACCTCCTTGTCGCTGCGCGGCGTGATGGCGTAGATGGCCAGCACGAGCAGCAGGCACGCGCCCATCGCCAGGGCGAAGCCGCCGAGCCCGGTGGTCAGCCGCTTGTGCACGGCGGGGCTCACCTCGACCACGGGCCGCCCGGCGGGGGCGTCCCCCTCGCGGGGCGCCTCCTGCTGCGCCGAGGCCTCAGGCTCCGCCGAGGCCTCAGGCTCCGGCGAGGCCTCAGGCTTCGGCGAGGCCTCCTGCTGGGCGGGGGCCTCCGGTCCGGGCGGGGCCTCCTGCTGAGCCGGGGCCTCCCCCTCGCGTGCGGGCTCCCCTTCGAGCGGGGTCTCCTCGGCCGCCGAGGCGGAGGATGGAGTCTTGTCGGTCACCCCACCAGGATCCCGCACTGTCAGCTCTGCTCCGTACGGGGGTTCCTGATCGTGCCGACGATGCCCATGATCTCTTCGGCGAGCTTGCGGGCGGCGTCCTCGTCGTCCATCAGCGAGATCTCCGACACCGCGCCCGCCATCGCGCCGGTCAGCACCATGACCAGGGCCTCGTCCACGCCGCCGTCCGCGGTGTGGAACAGGGCGGCGTTGCGGCGCGCCCACCGGTTGAGGCGCTGCCGCATCACGCGGTCGAACCCGGGCGGGCCGTCGCCGGAGATGAACAGGCGCGCGACGTCCCGCTCCTCCAGGCAGCCGTTGAGGTAGGCGCCCGCGCCGGCGATGAACTGCCGCATCGGGTCGGTCTCGCCCGCGTCGCGGACGGCGTTGATCGCCTTGCGGGTGCGCTCCTGCTGCCCGGTCTGGAACTCCTCGAACAGCGTCAGGTACAGATCGGCCTTGCCGTTGAAGTGGTGGTAGAGGCTGCCGACGCTGGCTCCCGCCTTCGCGACGATGTCGGTCACCGCGGCCTGGGCGAAACCGGATTCACAGAAGACGTCCCGCGCCGCGTCCAGCAGGGCGCCGCGGGTGGCGGCCCCGCGGTCGGAGGTCCGCGCGGGGACGTCGGCCGCCCGCGCGCCCCCGTTCCGTGTCACCTCGCCGGACGGGACGTCGATGTGGCTGCTCATGACGCCTGAGGTTACGCCCTCTCCCATGGGGAAACGATCCCTTGCCCGTGTGACCGTCAAATATCGTCCGCGCACACTAGGTGTTCACCGGCCGGGACGGCAGGCGCTCCGGCTGGTCTGGTCCAATTTGTGGCCGGGCGTCCGGTCCACGGACAATCCGAGTCACCACTGAACGTTCTCCATCCCCCGGTGTGGCCCCGAACCGGGTCACGTCCCTGGCGACAGGCCGGATGGGATCGTTCACTGACCGAAGGGGCTGCCGCGTCATGTCCGATGAGACCACCGTTTCCTCTCCGCTCGAGACCGAGCCCGAGGCTCCGGACCGCAACCTGGCGATGGAACTGGTGCGGGTGACCGAGGGCGCCGCCCTGGCCGCGGGCCGCTGGGTCGGCCGCGGGGACAAGAACGGCGCCGACGGGGCCGCCGTGAACGCCATGCGCCAGCTGATCAACACGGTGTCCATGAAGGGCACCGTGGTGATCGGCGAGGGCGAGAAGGACCATGCGCCGATGCTGTTCAACGGCGAGCGGGTCGGCGACGGTTCCGGCGCCGAATGCGATGTCGCGGTCGACCCCGTCGACGGGACCCGGCTGACCGCGCTCGGCATGAACAACGCGATCGCGGTGCTGTCGGTGACGCCGCACGGGTCGATGTTCGATCCGTCCGCGGTGTTCTACATGGAGAAGCTGGTGACCGGGCCGGAGGCCGCCGACGTCGTCGACATCGAGCGCCCGATCGCCGACAACATCAGGGCGATCGCGCGCGCCAAGGGCTCCGAGCCCAACGACGTGACCGTCTGCATCCTGGACCGGCCGCGGCACGAGGGAATCGTGCGGGAGGTCCGCGAGGCGGGCGCCCGGATCAAGTTCATCCTGGACGGCGACGTCGCCGGCGCGATCATGGCGTCCCGGCCCGGTACGGGCGTCGATCTGCTGCTCGGCATCGGCGGCACGCCGGAGGGCATCATCGCGGCCTGCGCGATCAAGGCGCTGGGCGGGGTGATCCAGGGCCGGCTGTGGCCGCAGGACGACGAGGAGCGGCAGAAGGCGATCGGCGCCGGACACGACCTCGGCCGGGTGCTGACCACCGACGACCTGGTGACGTCGGACGACGTGTTCTTCGCGGCGACCGGCATCACCGACGGCGAGCTGGTCGACGGCGTCCGCTACGGCAAGGGCACGGCGGTCACGCACTCGCTGGTCATGCGCTCGCGCAGCGGGACGATCCGGACGATCTCCAGCGAGCACAGGCTGAACAAGCTCCGCGCCTACAGCTCGATCAACTTCGACACCGCGGTCTAGCCGGCCGGCCGTACTCAGCCGCGGGTGAGGCGGTTGCGGAAGCGGGTGCGCAGCCGGAGTTTCGGGGCGCGGGCGCGGACGGAGCCGAAGATCATGGTGCCGGCGACCTCGATGGTCGGCCCCTCGTCCGCGGGGCGGGCCCGCACGTCCCGCGTGGTGAGGATGGTGCGGCCGGTGACGTCCACGCGGACGCCGTCGGGGACCAGGAGCCGGATCCGGCCACCGAGGATCAGCGTGTCGACCACGATGTGGCGGCGCTGGAGGACGGCTTCGCGCAGGTCCAGTTCGACCGTTCCGAACAGGGCGACCAGCGTGAGTTTCACCGGGACGACCCAGCGGCCGTCGCGGTGGGTGCGGCCGAACACGACCGACACCGGGCGGTCGTCCACGATTATGGGCTGCGCCTCCTCGGGGCTGAGGTCGCCGGTGAGGCCGGTGAGTTCGCCCAGGGTGCGGGCGGCGTAGGCGCGGGAGGTGCGGTCGGCGTGCTCGTCCATGGTGAGGCGGCCGTCGGCGACGGCCTCGCCGAGCACGGCGACGACGCGTTCCCGGTCGGCGTCGGACGCGCGCAGGTCGCGCACGCTTGCCACCTTTCCGGCGGCCGGGTGATGGGGGACGTCCACACTTAGAGATTAACCGCCGGTGGGACCGGCCGCCGGGCTGCGTGGGGCCGTCCCGAAAACCGTTGGGGTTATGTCCGATGTTCTTCGTACTGTGAGGGGTATGACGTTGCAACGCGCCCAGATCGAGGCTGCCCCGCCGAGTTCCGGGGCGGCGGCCGCGATCAACCTGCGCGGCGTGGTGAAGCGCTTCGGTGACTTCACCGCCGTGGACGGGCTCGATCTCGAGGTCCCGGCAGGGGTGTGCCTGGGGCTCCTCGGCCCGAACGGCGCGGGCAAGTCGACCACGATGAAGATGCTGACCGCGCAGGCCATCGCCGACGAGGGCAGCATCCAAGTGCTGGGCTTCCAGATTCCGCGCGAGTCCAAGCGCGCGCGGGCCGCGATGGGCGTCGTCCCGCAGCAGGACAACCTCGACGAGGAACTGACCGCCCGCGAGAACCTCGAGGTGTTCGCGCACCTGTACCGGGTGCCGCGCAAGGCGCGGCGCCAGGCGGTGGACGACGCGCTGGTCCTGGCGCATCTGACGGGCAAGCAGCTGACCAAGGTCGACGACCTGTCCGGTGGGATGCGGCGGCGGCTGCTGATCGCGCGCGGGCTGGTGCACACGCCCGCCCTCGTCCTGCTGGACGAGCCGACCGTCGGCCTCGACCCGCAGGTGCGGGCGGAGCTGTGGGGGCTGATCGACGGGCTGCGCGCCAGGGGCACGACCGTCCTGATGTCCACGCACTACATCGAGGAGGCCGAGCGGCTCGCCGACGACTGCGCGCTGATGTCGCACGGCCGCGTCATCGCCCGGGGCTCGCCGTCGGAGCTGGTGGCCGAGTACGCGGGCGACCGGGTCGTCGAGCACTACGGGCCGCCCGACCGGCTGGCCGAGGTGGAGCGGGTGGCCAGGGCCGCCGGGCTGTCCACCCGCCGCACGGGCCCGTCGGTGTCGGTCCTGAAGGCAGAGACCATCCCGCCGTCCCTGGAGGACGAGCTGGGCCCGGACGGCGTCCGCCGCGCCTCCAATCTCGAGGACGTCTTCGTCGTGCTGACCGGGGAGCGTGTGGAATGAGCGGAGCGAACCGGGGGGTGCGGGGGGTCGCCTCCCCGCAAGGAGCGGGAACGACCGTCCAGGAGGAGCGGGCGCCGCGGCTCCGGCGGTTCGAGTTCGCGCCGGTGCGCGGCATCTGGCGGCACGACTTCGCCCTCTACAAGCGGTACTGGGTGTCGCAGTCGTTCGCCTCGATGGTGGAGCCGACGTTCTTCCTGCTCGCGTTCGGCTACGGGTTCGGCTCAATGATCGCGGTGATCGGCGACTACCGGTACCTGGACTTCGTCGCGACGGGCGTCGTCGGGGTCGCGGCGCTGTTCACCTCGGTGTTCCCGGGCATGTTCAACTCCTACATCAGGCGCGTGTTCCAGCACACCTACGACGGGATGCTCGCCGCGCCCGTGGACGTCCACGAGCTGGTGACGGCCGAGGCGCTGTGGATCGCGGCCAAGTCGGCGGTGTACTCGTGCACGCCGCTCGTCGTCGCGCTGTTCTTCGGCCTGGACCCCTCGTTCGGGATGCTGCTCGTGCCGTTCGTGACGTTCTTCACCGCGCTCGGCTTCGGCCTGTTCGGGATATGGACGTCGTCGGTGGTCCCGTCGATCAACTCGTTCGACTACGTGATCACCGGTGTGGTGACGCCGCTGTTCCTGATCGCCGGGACGTTCTTCCCGGTCGACGCGCTGCCCGGCTGGGCGCAGACGGCCTCGTACTTCAACCCGCTGTACCACTGCGTCGAGCTGGTCAGGGACGCGGTGTTCGGCCTGGACCCGCTGGCCGACCTCGGGCATCTGGGCGCCCTGGTGCTGTTCGCAGCGCTGATGTGGATCATCGCGGTCCGCGGGATGCGCAAGCGCCTCATCGACTGAGGGGGTACGCTGACGCGAATCTTCTTCGCGTTCGGCGCAGAGAGGTCGGCCCGCCATGAGCCAGGGCATCACCACGCGGGACCGGCAGGCCCGGTTCTCCGCCTACACGGCGTTCGCCGTCCAGGGGCTCTGCTTCGCCTCCCTGGTGACGCAGGTCCCGCAGATGCAGAAGGCGCACCGCCTGAGCGACGCCACGCTCTCGCTGGTGCTGCTGATGGTCCCGCTGGTCGCCGGGGTGGGCAGCGTCGTGTCCGGAGCCCTGTTCCAGCGGTTCGGCAGCGGCGTCGTGCTGCGCGTGTCCCAGCCCGCGGTGGCCGTCACGATCGCGCTGATCGGCCTCACCGGCGACAACGACATCGCCCTGTACGTGGCGGTCGCCGCGTTCGGCCTGTTCGTCGGCGCGGTGGACGCCTCGATGAACGCGCAGGCCGTCGCGGTCGAACGCCGGTACGGGGTCAGCCTGATCACGGGCTTCTACGCCGTGTGGAGCGTCGCGGGCATCCTCGGCGGCCTCTGGGCCTCGCTCGCCAACAGGATCGACCTGCCGCTGTTCGCCTGTTTCGCGATCGCGGCCGCCGCCGGGATCGCCGCCTCCCTCGCGACGGGCCACCGGCTCTACAGCCGCGACGAGGAGGGCGGCGGGCCGACCGCCGCGGAACTCAAGGCGGCCGGACGCAGCGTCCCGTGGCGGCCGATCCTCATCGTCGGCGCCGCGATGGCCGTCGCCTACCTCGCGGACTCGGCCATCTCCAACTACGGCGCCAAGTACCTGGACGACGAACTGTCCGGCGCCGACTGGATCGCGCCCCTCGGCTACGTGGCGTACCAGGTCGCCATGGTGATCAGCCGCGCCGTCGCCGACCTCGCCGTCCGCCGCTCGGGCCCCGTGCGGGTCGTGCGCCTCGGCGGCGCGGTCGGCGTCATCGGCATGTTCGGCGTCGTCGCGGCGCCGAACGCGGCCTTCGCCATCGCCGCGTTCGCGGTCGCCGGCCTGGGGCTCGCCGTGATCGCCCCGGTCTGCTTCTCCGCCGCCGGACGGGTCGACCCCACGGGCCTGGGCGTGGCGGTGGCCCGCGTGAACATCTTCAACTACGTCGGCTTCGTCCTGGGCGCCGCGATCGTCGGCGCGATAGCCCCGCTGAGCGAGGACAACGGCCTGCGCATAGCGTTCATCCTCCCCGCCGCCCTGATCCTGGTCGTCTTCGCCACGGCCAGGGGCTTCGACCCCACTCCGGTGAAGGGCGCCCGGCCGGACGCCCCGGCGATGAAACGCCCGGTGGCCTGATCCGCCCGGACACATCCTTCCGGACACAGGCGAGCCCCCGGTCACGCCGGAGCGCGAACCGGGGGCTCAGAGCAGGTCAGGCGTCTTCCATCGCGGTGATGGCCTTCTCCCCCTCGGCTTGGGCCTGTTCCGGCGTCAGGTCTTGCAGGGCTCGGCTCAGGGCCACCTCGGCGGCGTCGGCGGCCGCCCGAAGGGTCACGGCGTGCTCCTGTGCCCTTGCCAGGTCGCCAAGGCCGATGCAGTCGAAGGCCACCTGCGCGTCATGGCCGGCCATCTTCAGCTGCCGTGCGGCCTCATCCAGACTCATGCATACCTCCTACACCGGGGAAGCTTGTCCTACCCCCCGGCACCGTGAGTAATCGCCTGCCCCAGGAGTTCGGCCGCCTTGACCAGGCGGCTCTCCGGGAGCCGGGCGTAGCCGAGGACGAGCGCGGGCCGCGCGTGGCCCGCGCGCGCCGGAGACCACATGGGGTGGGCGGCCGCGACCGACACTCCGGCGCGTGCCGCGCGGGCGACGACCCCGGCCTCGTCGCATCCCTCCGGCAGTTCCACATAGAGGTGGATGCCCGCTGAGACGCCGCGAACCACGGCTCCCGGCAGATGGACGTCGAGGGCCTCGGCGAGGGCGTCCCGCCGGGACCGGTAGCGGCGCCGCATGGCCCGCAGGTGGCGGTCGTACCCGCCGCCGCCGAGGAACCCGGCGAGGGCGTACTGCTCCAGGACGGGCGCCCCGAGGTCGGTGTTCTCGCGGTGCTCGCGCAGCCGCCCGGCCATGACCGGCGGCGCGACGGCCCAGCCGAGCCGCAGCGCGGGGGCCAGGGACTTGCTCACCGAGCCCAGCAGGACGACGCGGTCCGGTTCGATGCCCTGGAGGCAGCCGACGGGCTCGCGGTCGTAGCGGAACTCGGCGTCGTAGTCGTCCTCCAGGATCAGGCCGTCCACGTCCCGCACCCAGGAGATCAGCTCGGCGCGGCGGGCCGGGGACAGGACGACGCCGGTCGGGTACTGGTGCGCCGGCGTGACCAGGACGGCCCGCGCCCCCGTGCGGGCGAGCGCGCCGACGTCCATGCCCTCGCCGTCCACGGGGACGCGGACGACGCGGAGGCCGGACGCCGCCAGCATCGGCAGCTGCCGGTCGTGGGTCGGGTCCTCGACGGCGAGGACGTCGTGCCCGTCGTCGTGCAGCAGCCGCAGGTGGGCGGACAGCCCCTGCGCCACCCCGTTCATGATCACGAGGCGGGCGGGGTCGGCGCGGGCGGCGCGCACCCGGGCGAGGTATCCGGCCAGTTCGGCGCGCAGGGCCGGGACGCCGGCGGGGTCGGGGTAGGTGAGCTCGTCGTGCGGGAGCGTGCGCAGCGCCGTGCGGGCGGCGGCGATCCAGCGTTCGCGGGGAAACGCGGACAGGTCGGGCCGGCCCGGCCACAGGTCGTAGGGGAACTCGGGCTCCGGCCGGGGCCCGGACGGCGGCGGCGTGGCGCCGTCCGCCGGCGGGGGGCCTTCGTCGGGACGGGCCAGCGGCGCGATGCGGGTGCCGTCGCCGCGCCGCGCGACCAGGAACCCCTCGGCGGTCAGCTGCTCGTAGGCGGCGACCACGACGCCGCGGGAGACGTCCAGGTCGCGGGCCAGGTCACGGCTCGACGGCAGCCGGGTCCCGGCGGTCAGCCGGCCGGACCGCACGGCTCCGCGGAACCCGGCGGCGATCTGGGCCGCCAGCCGCCCTGCGGTCCGGTCGAGGGGAAGATGAAGGTCGGTCACATGACGTTCAGCGCCGGAAGGCGGGTCGCGCGTCACAAACGGGCTTTCCCCGGCCTTCCCGACCCCGGAGGGCCGAGCGGAGCCCGTCCGTTGAAAGGTAGCGGGTGGGGGCGTCTTCGGCCCGCGCCCCCGGGTCGTACCCTGTGGGCGGTCCCATCGGAATCGCGCGAGGAACTGCCTGAGATGCCTGAATTCTCCTACACCGACCTGCTGCCGCTCGGACCGGACGAGACCGACTACCGGCTCCTGACCTCGGACGGGGTCTCCACGTTCGAAGCGAACGGGCGGACGTTCCTGCAGGTCGAGCCGGAGGCGCTGCGGCTGCTCACCGAGACCGCGATGCGCGACATCGCGCACCTGCTGCGTCCCGCGCACCTGGCGCAGCTCCGCCGGATCCTGGACGACCCCGAGGCGTCCCCGAACGACCGGTTCGTGGCCTTGGACCTGCTGAAGAACGCGGGCATCTCGTCCGGCGGCGTCCTGCCCATGTGCCAGGACACCGGGACCGCGATCGTGATGGGCAAGCGCGGCCAGCACGTCCTGACCGACGGGAACGACGAGGAGCACATCTCCCGCGGCGTGTACGACGCGTACACGAAGCTGAACCTGCGCTACTCGCAGATGGCGCCGGTGACGATGTGGGACGAGAAGAACACCGGCAGCAACCTTCCCGCGCAGATCGAGCTGTACGCGACGCCCGGCGAGGCGTACAAGTTCCTGTTCATGGCCAAGGGCGGCGGCAGCGCGAACAAGTCGTTCCTCTACCAGGAGACCAAGGCCGTCCTGAACCCGAAGCGGATGATGTCCTTCCTGGAGGAGAAGATCCGCTCGCTCGGCACGGCCGCGTGCCCGCCGTACCACCTGGCGATCGTGGTCGGCGGCACGTCCGCCGAGTACGCGCTGAAGACCGCCAAGTACGCCTCCGCGCACTACCTGGACACGATGCCGACCGAGGGCTCTGCGCTGGGCAACGGCTTCCGCGACCTGGAGCTGGAGCTTCAGGTGTTCGAGCTGACGCAGAAGCTCGGCATCGGCGCGCAGTTCGGCGGCAAGTACTTCTGCCACGACGTGCGGGTGATCCGGCTGCCGCGACACGGCGCGTCCTGCCCGGTGGCCATGGCGGTGTCGTGCAGCGCCGACCGGCAGGCCCTCGCCAAGATCACCGCGGAGGGCGTGTTCCTGGAGCGGCTGGAGGACGACCCGGCGCAGTACCTCCCGGAGACCACCGGCGAGCAGCTGGACGACCAGGTCGTACTGGCCGGGGCGGGCGGGGGGAGTGCGATCGACATCGATCTGAACCGGCCGATGGCGGAGATCCGGGCGGAGCTGAGCCGGTACCCGGTGAAGACGCGGCTGTCGCTGACCGGGCCGCTGGTCGTCGCCCGCGACATCGCGCACGCCAAGATCAAGGAGCGGCTGGACGCGGGCGAGCCGATGCCGCAGTACATGCGCGACCACGCCGTCTACTACGCGGGGCCGGCCAAGACGCCGGAGGGCTACGCGTCCGGTTCCTTCGGCCCGACCACGGCCGGGCGGATGGACTCCTACGTCGAGCAGTTCCAGGCCGCGGGCGGCTCGATGGTCATGCTGGCCAAGGGCAACCGGTCCAAGCAGGTCACCGACGCCTGCAGGGAGCACGGCGGCTTCTACCTCGGCTCGATCGGCGGCCCCGCCGCCCGGCTCGCGCAGGACTGCATCAAGAAGGTGGAGGTCCTGGAGTATCCGGAGCTCGGCATGGAGGCCGTCTGGAAGATCGAGGTGGAGGATTTCCCGGCGTTCATCGTGGTGGACGACAAGGGCGGCGACTTCTTCGCCGACACCACCGGCCCGGTCCTCACAATCGGCAGGCGCTGACGATCGACAGCGGCTGACAACTCCGTCCCGCGGGGTCGTCAGCCGCGCTTTCCCGAGGCTTCTGGCCGGTAGGTCACATTATCGGCCCAAAATCCAAGTTGGTAATGAGGTCTCCCCGATGACCGGCTGGCCACTCCGGTATCTTTTCCGCCATGTCACAGTCAGAGCGCCTCGTTCTAGCGACGCGCTACCGGCTGGTCTCGGAGATAGGTCAGGGCGCCAACGGCACCGTTTGGCGAGGGCATGACGAACTTCTCGATCGCTCCGTGGCGGTCAAGGAGCTGCGGCTTCCCGAGGACCTCTCCGAGGACGACCGGGTGCTCTTCTACCGCCGTACCCTCCGAGAGGCGCGCGCGCCGGCTCAGCTGCGCACGCACTCCATCGTCGAGGTGTACGACGTCGTCATCGAACAGGGCCGTCCCTGGATCGTGATGGAGATGATCGAGGCGCCCAGCCTCGAACACCTCATAGAGCGCTCGGGGCCTCTGCCGCCCGAACGCGTCGCGCACATCGGCCGCGCCCTGCTGGACGCCCTCAACACCGCGCACAAGGCCGGGATCGTGCACCGCGATCTCAAGCCCAGCAACGTCCTTCTGGACGGCGACCGCGTCGTGCTCACCGACTTCGGCCTCGCGTTCTCCTCGGGGTCGGCCAGCCTGACGAAGACGGGCCACTTCATGGGCTCGCCCGCCTACGTCGCGCCCGAGGTCGCCGCCGGGGAGAAGGCCACCCCCCGGTCCGACCTGTGGTCGCTCGGCGCGACGATGTACGCCGCCCTGGAGGGGCATCCGCCGTTCGAGCGCGACAACGTGATGGCGACGCTGAGCGCCCTGGCCAACGAGTCGACTCCCGCCCCGCAGAACGCCGGCGCCCTCGCGCCCGTGATCGTCGGGCTGCTGGAGAAGAACCCGACCCGCCGCCTCAGCCACGCCCGCGCCGTCGACCGGCTCGAACGCGCGCTCGCCGGCCCCCGGTCGGGACGCCGCCCCGCGACGCCGCGCTACCGGGTGATGGCCGTGATCGCGCTCATCGGCGCGACCGTCGCCTCCTGCGGCATCGGCGCGACCGCGCTCATCGTCGGCATGATGCGGGAGAGCCCCGGCCCCTCCGCCACCGCGACGACGTCCAGCCCCGCACCCGGCGGCGACGCGCAGGCCCCTCCCGGCATCGAGACCAGCACGCTGGTCGTCCGGGCCCGCACCGACGCGTGCAAGATCTTCGTGTCGGTGCCGGGCAACGCGATGACCGTGCTCAGCGACGAGACCCTGAAGAAGAACGAGGCGCGGCAGTACGACCAGCCGCGCATCAACGCGGTGGTCTACGACGCGTCCGCCTGCGACGTCTGGGTGAACGGCGAGCAGAAGCCCGTCGGCAAGCAGGGCGAACGCAAGAACTACACCATCAACGGAGAGTGATCCGGGTCCCAGACGGTTCGGGGCGGGAATGAGAGCGGCCACCTGAGAAGCTGCCATGGAAGACGGCGGTGACGGGTTCCAGGCAGTGACTGGTCCAGACAAGGGTGGCATGCCATGAGTGAGCGGGAGTTCCGGGTCGAGCGCGACTCCATGGGCGAGGTCCGGGTACCGGCCGCGGCGAAGTGGCGGGCCCAGACGCAGCGCGCGGTGGAGAACTTCCCGATCTCGGGACGGGCGCTGGAGGCCGCGCACATCGCCGCGCTCGGCCACATCAAGGCCGCGGCGGCGACGGTGAACGCCGAACTCGGCGTCCTCGACGGAGAGCTCGCGGCCGCGATCACCGAGGCCGCCCGCGAGGTCGCGGACGGCAGGTGGGACGACCAGTTTCCGATCGACGTGTTCCAGACCGGGTCCGGGACGTCGTCCAACATGAACGCCAACGAGGTCGTCGCGACGCTGGCGCAGGAGCGGCTCGGCCGGCCCGTGCACCCGAACGACCACGTGAACGCCTCTCAGTCGTCCAACGACGTGTTCCCGTCCTCCATCCACATCGCGGCGACCGGGGCCGTCCTGAACGATCTGATCCCCGCGCTGCGGCATCTGCGGGACGCGCTGCAACGCAAGGCGGACGAGTTCGCGACCGTCGTGAAGGCCGGCCGCACCCACCTGATGGACGCGACGCCGGTCACGCTGGGCCAGGAGTTCGCCGGATACGCGGCCCAGATCGGTTACGGCGTGGAGCGGCTGGAAGCCGTCCTGCCCCGGCTGGCGGAGCTGCCGCTGGGCGGGACCGCGGTCGGCACCGGCATCAACACCCCGGACGGCTTCGGCGGCCGCGTCACCGCGGAGATCGCGCGGGTCACCGGGCTGCCGCTGACCGAGGCCCGCGACCATTTCGAGGCGCAGGGCGCGCGGGACGGCCTGGTGGAGGCGAGCGGCGCGCTGCGCACCGTCGCGGTGAGCCTCAACAAGATCGCCAACGATCTGCGCTGGATGGGCTCCGGCCCGCGGGCCGGGCTCGCGGAGATCCGGCTGCCCGACCTGCAGCCCGGCTCGTCGATCATGCCGGGGAAGGTGAACCCGGTGATCCCCGAGGCGGTCACCCAGGTCGCCGCCCAGGTCATCGGCAACGACGCGGCGATCGCGTTCGGCGGCGCGTCGGGCAGCTTCGAGCTGAACGTGATGCTGCCGATGCTGGCCCGCAACGTCCTGGAGTCGATCACCCTGCTGGCGAACGCGTCACGGCTGTTCGCCGACCGCTGCGTGGACGGAATCGAGGCGGACGTGGAGCGGATGCGCGAGTACGCCGAGTCGTCCTCGTCGATCGTGACGCCCCTGAACCGCTACATCGGATACGAGGAGGCGGCCAAGGTCGCCAAGCAGGCGCTCCAGGAACGCAAGACGATCCGCGAGGTCGTGCTTGAACGCGGTTACGTGGACGGCGGAAAACTCACCGTCGAGCAGCTCGACGACGCCCTCGACGTGCTGGGGATGACCGGCTCGTCCTGAGCCGTGGAACGCCTCGCGCGTCCCAGGAGGCTCTCTCGGCCCCCTGGGACGCGTCCGAGGGTCAGTACCAGCCCACGTTCTGAGAGTGCTCCCATGCGCCGCACGGGGTGCCGTAGCGGTCCTTGATGTAGCCGAGGCCCCACTTGATCTGCGTCTTGGCGCTGGTCTCCCAGTCGGAGCCCGCGCTGGCCATCTTGGAGCCGGGCAGCGCCTGCGGGATCCCGTACGCGCCGGACGAGGGGTTCTTCGCCCGCGAGTTCCAGCCGCTTTCCTTGTCCCACAGCTTCACCAGGCAGCCGAACTGGCCGTCGCCGGAGAAGCCGAAGCTCGGCATCATGCCCTTGGCGATCCGCTGCGCCTCGCCGGCCGGGACCGGGTCGCCGGCCGGGGCACCGCCACCGCTGCCACCACCGCCGCCACCGTCGTCATCGTCCTTCTTCTCCGGCGTCTTGGTCGGGATCGGCTCGCCCTTCGGGCGCAGGTCCACTCCCTTGCCGTCGTACTGGCGCGTCTCGCGGGAGGCGCGCTCCAGCGCGAGCTTGCGGCGCTCCGCCTCCTGGACCTTCGGGTCGACCTTGGGCGCGGCGTCGGCCAGCTGCTTGGTCGGCGCGACGGTGGCACCGTCGCCGCCGGAGCCGCCGGTCAGCGCGAACGCGCCGACGGCGCCGCCGCCGACCACGACCGCGGCGCCCGCGAGGACCGCGGCGACCCGCAGGCCGTTGCGTTTGCCGGAGCCCGCCCGCGCGGCTGCGCGCGGCGGTCGGCCCGCGCCGGACGCGATCTCGTCACGGGGGTCCCCGGCGGGTCCTCCGGCCTCGAACGGCTCGGCCGGGACGGACCGGAAGCCGAGCGTGTCACCGGCGGGCGCCGCCATCTGGGCGCGGTCGCCGCCGGCGACCTTCACGTCGTCCCCCTCCCGCGCCGCGGGCTGGGGAGCGGGGGTGAACGGGTCGAACGGCTGGGCCGGGTACTGCCCCGGCGCCTCCGCCGGGTTCTGGGCCGGGTCCGAAGGGCCAGTCGCGTCCTGCCACGGCTCCTGGGGGCCAAAGCTCTGTCGATCGTCTCGCCTAGGGGACCCGGGACGGTCTCCGTACAAGGCGGTCCTTCCGACGGTCGGGCGCGCATGGACACGCGCACGAACTGTTTCCACCCTTGGGGCCCGGCCCCGCCGCCCGCAGGTCGGACGGTCCCGGACCCGGGCCGGCGCCGTGTCCGTCGCGCATCGTTCAGGGGGCTGCGCTCCGGCCGGCACCGTTCGGGGGTGCTTACGGGGAGCCACAATGCCTGAGGTCGAGGGATGCTTCGCAACCGAAACGAGACAAATGCTGCGGGTGGGACCGTTGTCAACTTGACCGGAACATTGCCGAAACTCCGAGGGGACCAGGGGATCTCCGCCGCCGCGTGAGCATATGTGACCTTCATCACCAAAGCACGGAACGGCGTTTAACGATCACGTTCCGTAGAGAAACGGCCGGACGGCCCGGCGACGACCGACCCCGGCGGCCCGTCGGCCACCGGGGTCGGTGTCGTACTCCTTCCAGGCGCCCGCTCCAGACGCCGGCTCCAGGCGCCAGCTCCTAGGCGCCCACGTCCCCGAGCATGTCGGTGACCAGGGCGGCGATCGGCGACCGCTCCGACCTCGTCAGCGTCACGTGCGCGAACAGCGGATGCCCCTTGAGCCGCTCCACCACCGCCGCGACCCCGTCGTGGCGGCCCACCCGCAGGTTGTCGCGCTGCGCCACGTCATGGGTCAGCACGACCCGCGACCCCGCGCCGATCCGCGACAGGACGGTCAGCAGCACCCCGCGCTCCAGCGACTGGGCCTCGTCCACGATCACGAACGCGTCGTGCAGCGAGCGGCCGCGGATGTGGGTGAGCGGCAGGACCTCCAACATGTCACGGTCCACGACCTCGTCGATGACCTCCGGCGTCGTCACCGCCGACAGGGTGTCGTAGACGGCCTGGCCCCACGGCGACATCTTCTCGTTCTCGGTGCCCGGCAGGTAGCCGAGCTCCTGGCCGCCGACCGCGTACAGGGGCCGGAACACCACGACCTTGCGGTGCCGCCCGTGCTCCATCACGGCCTCCAGCCCCGCGCACAGGGCGAGGGCCGACTTGCCGGTGCCGGCCCGCCCGCCGAGCGAGACGATGCCGACGTCCTCGTCCATCAGCAGGTCGAGCGCGATCCGCTGCTCGGCGGACCGGCCGCGCAGCCCGAACACCTCCCGGTCGCCGCGCACCAGCTTCACGGACTTGTCCGGCTGCGTCCGGCCGAGGGCCGAGCCCTTCTCCGACAGCAGCCGCAGCCCGGTGTGGCACGGCAGGTCACGCGCCTGCTCCATGTCCGCGCTGCCCGCCTCGAACATCTCCCCGACGAGCGCCGCGGGCACCTCCAGCTCGCGCATCCCGGTCCAGCCGGACTCCACGACCGCCAGCTCCGCCCGGTACTCCTCGGCGGCCAGGCCGACCGCGGACGCCTTCACCCGCATCGGCAGGTCCTTGGAGACCAGCACGACGTCGCGGCCCTCGTGGGCCAGCCACGCCGCGACCGACAGGATCCGGGTGTCGTTGTCGCCCAGCCGGAAACCGTCCGGCAGCACGCTCGGGTCGGAGTGATTCAGCTCGACGCGGAGCGTGCCGCCCTGGTCGCCGACCGGCCCCTCGACCGATACGGGCTCGTCCAGCCGGCCGTGCCGCAGACGGAGATCGTCGAGCGTGCGCAGGGCCTGCCGGGCGAAGTATCCGAGCTCGTGGTGGTGGCGCTTGGCCTCCAGCTCGGAGATGACGACGATGGGGAGTACGACCTCGTGCTCGGCGAACCGGGTCATCGCCCCGGGATCGGCGAGCAGGACGCTGGTGTCGAGGACGTACGTGCGCCGATCCGGGACGGATGCCCCGGAGTTGTTCCCGGACTGGCCGGGACGGCGCGCGGAGGTTGTGGCCACTCGATCTCCCTGACTATGGGGGACGAACCGGTGGCGCGACGGCGGCCTGGAGCGGTCGAAGGCAGACCGTGGGGAGGCCGACCGCGAGGCCGGCCGTCAGGTGCCGTAGCGCCGGTGCCGCGCGGCGTACGAGCGCACCGCCCGGAGGAAGTCCACCTTGCGGAAGTCCGGCCAGTGGACCTCGCAGAAGTGGAACTCCGAGTGGGCGCTCTGCCAGAGCATGAAGCCGGAGAGACGCTGCTCCCCCGAGGTGCGGATGACCAGGTCCGGATCCGGCTGGCCGCGCGTGTAGAGATGCTCCGCGATGTGCTCCACGTCGAGGGACTCGGCGAGTTCCTCGATGCTGGTGCCCCGGCTCGCCTGCTCGATGAGCAGTGAGCGCACCGCATCAGCGATCTCACGCCTACCTCCATACCCAACCGCGACGTTCACAATCAGGCCGGGAGCACCAGATGTGGCCTCACCCGCATCTTTAAGGACACGCGCGGTCTTATCGGGCAGCAGGTCGAGGGCGCCGACGGGCTTGACGTTCCAGCCGTCGGAGGCGAGCTTGCCCACGGTGTTCTCGATGATCTCCAGCAGCGGGTCCAGCTCGACGGCCGGACGGGTCAGGTTGTCGGTGGACAGCAGCCAGAGCGTGACGACCTCGACTCCGGCCTCGGCGCTCCACTGCAGCAGCTCGGAGATCTTCGCGGCGCCGCGCTGGTGCCCGGAGCTGACGTCGGCCAGGCCCATCGCCCGGGCCCAGCGACGGTTCCCGTCCAGGATCACGCCGATGTGGCGGGGTGTGACATCGGCCGGAATCGACGCCTCGACGCGGCGCTCGTACATCCGGTAGACCACGTCGCGGACGGCCGCGTACGGGCCGCTGCGGCGGACGGCGGAGGTCAGCCGCCCGTCGTCGGAGGACCGGCGGCGTGCGCCGTCCCTCCGCTCGCCGCGCGACGTCTCGTCCCGCGGCTCTTCCGTGCGCCGAACCCCCATGTGGGCTTCCCTTCGAGCGACCGTCCTTGACGGAAAGACGCTCAATTATGGCCCGAGGTTCATACTTCTTCTCCCGTTACGGGCGGCCGCGCGACCCCGCGGGCGGTGCCGGACGGCCGTACAGCCCCTGCCCGGCGCGGTCATCGTCGAGGGGACGACCCCCCACACCCCCCGGAACGGCCTTTTCCGCCTCGGCGAGCACATCGGCGAGAAATCGCACCAGATCGGCGGAGGTCAGCACGGCTCGTAC
>NZ_SMKK01000128.1 GCF_004348425.1 Actinomadura sp. 7K507 | reverse complement strand
GTGAGGGGCAGTGGCGGGTCCGGTGGGAGGCGGGGCGGTGGTTCTGCCAGGCCGACGGGGAGTCGGGGAAGCGGTACGGGAACGAGACCATCCGCGTCGCCCCCGACGGGCAGGTGTCGATCAGGTTGCCCGCACCGCTGGCGCATCTGGCCAACGCGCCGCACGGCCGCTACGTCCTGACCGCCCGCGTCGCCTTCGCGCACCGAGCCGCTGAGTGGGCCGACCGGATCGAGATGGACCGGGCGGTGGCCTACCGCATCCACCACGACCCCGGCCGGGGCCGCTGGTACCTGACCGCGTCCTGGCAACGCCCCGCCATCCAGGCGGTCCCGCTCGAGGCGGCCCGCGCCCGCGGCATGATCGGGGTGGACGCCAACGCCGACCACCTGGCCGCCTACCACCTGGACGCCCACGGCAACCCGGTCGGCGACCCCAAGCGGTTCGGCTACGACCTGTCCGGCACCGCCACCCACCGGGACGCCCAGGTCCGGCACGCCATCACCACCCTGCTGCACTGGGCCCGGCGATGCGGCGTCGCCGCCATCGCCATCGAAGACCTGGACTTCGCGCAGGAAAAGACCCGGGAGAAGCACGGCCGACGCAAACGGTTCCGGCAGCTGATCTCCGGCTTCCCCACCGGGAAACTCAGGGCGCGGCTGGTCTCGATGGCCGCCGAGATCGGCTTGAGCATCGTCGCGGTCGACCCGGCCTACACCTCCCGGTGGGGTGCCCAGCACTGGCGCAAGCCCCTGTCCACCAGTAAACGTCCAATGACCCGCCATGACGCCGCCTCGGTGGCGATCGGCAGACGCGCCCTCGGACACCCGATCCGGCGACGGACGACACCACCCCGCACCCACCAGAGCGATGGGTACGGGCATCGGACCGTCCAGGCCGGATCAGGCGTCAGGGCGCGTGAGGGAACACGCCCACCCGTCACGGAACGCGCACACGATGCACGCCCCCGGACCGGAACACCACAGCGAACGCGGGCAACCAGCGCATCCAACACCGTTCGGGATACGCGCAGTACCGGGACATGGGTCCAAGACCCACTCCTGATCACTGTTTAGGAACGGTAGTCGGCCAGCTCGCCGTGCCGGACCCTGCGTGGGTCCATGTCCAGTGCGATGCGGCGGCCGGGGTCACGGTTCCAGTCCGGGGCCAGGCCGTGGGCGCGGAGCACCTCTATGACCTCGTCGCCAAGTGTGACGCGGGACTCCTCCGAGCCGTCGGGTGTGTCGTAGGCCAGGTACAGGGGGCGGCTCCCGGTGTCCTGCTCGTGGTAGAAGACATAGCCCCGGGCTTCCTCGTCCTCGCCGTCGTGGTCCTCGTCGCGGATCTCCAGCAGGCCGCACCGCTGGCAGCAGGCGAAGTCCTCACGCGCCACGATCGAGCGGGCGTTGAGCTCGTCGAAGACCTCGCTCAGCCGGTCGCCGTCGGCCGGACGCCCGTTCAGGCCCCTCTGCCAGGCCAGGTGTTCGGAGAACTCGTGCCGGAGCAGGTCCACGAGCCAGGCGCGCAGGTCTTCCTCGGCCACCCCCTCCAGTTCCTCGAACTCGCCCGCCCTGATCTCGATGGGCAGGTCGATCATCAGGGTGCCGTCGATGACGTTCTCGACGATCTCGTCGAAGGTGCCTTCGGCCATCGCCACCGGCGTGGCGATCTGGTCGTACCAGGTATCGAGGACCTCACGGGCGTCCAGGTCGGAAGGATGAGTGGGCATCGGGTCTCTCTCGATTCGAGTCCGGGGGAGGGCGGGCTCGCCCGTGATCTCGGACGGGCCGCTCCGATACCGACGCCGGCCGTGCCTGACGCGTTCCCGGCCCGGAGGCCCCGCCTCGCGGATGCCTGGGGGAGTCAGCCGAGGGGGCGGACCTGGAGGATGCCCTCGTCGGTCACGCGGGTTTCGAAGGCGGGTTGGCGGGCGGTGGCCGGGCCGTGGACCACGGCGCCGTCGCGGACGCGGAAGGTGCTGCCGTGCCAGGGGCAGATGACGCAGGCGTCGGCGTTGTCGTCGGTGACGACGCGTCCCTGGTGGAGCGGCCCGGCGAGGTGGCTGCAGCGGTCGGTGAGGACGTGGACGTCGTCGCCGGTGCGCAGCACGAACAGGCCGATGTAGCCGAGGCGGCGGTGTACGGGCCAGCCGTCCGGGAGTTCTTCGGTGGAGCACAGGTCGTGCCAGCCGAGGGCGACCAGGTGTGCGGTCTGGTCGGCGTGGCTGGCGCCCGCGGCCTGGCGGAAGGCGAGGTGGCCGCCCAGGTAGCCGCCCGCCAGGAGGGCGGTGAGGCCGGCGAAGCCGAAGGCGCGTCCGGCGGCGTCCCGCCCCTGGTAGCGGGCCATGAAGGACGCCGAGTACAGCGTGCTGGCCGTCGCCATGCCGGCCGCGTGGACGAGGCCGACGCGCTGCTGCTCGCGGTGCATCGCCGCCCAGTCGGCGATGCCGGTGAGGACGGTCGGGACGGCGCCGGCGAGCCCGGCGGCGACGAGGGCCTGGGAGGCGCGGCGCGTGCCCGGCATGAGGTCCAGGACGGCCGCGGACATCCACAGGCCCATGGGGACGTCGGTCAGCGGCGGGTGTGCGGGATGCCCGACCGGGACGCCGTGGAGGGCGTCCTTGACCGGGCCTGGGCGCAGTGTCCGCCGCACGGCCGTGGACAGGACGCGGATGGTGCGGTCCAGGCCGCGTGCATGCTCCAGGCCCTCCGTGGCGTCCGCGAGGCGCGTCGAGCCCTGCGGCCGGGACATGCGCCGGAAGATGTTCGTCCTGCGTTCCATGCCCCTCCTCCGCGGCTGTGCTGAGACGCCTGTTGCGACATTAGTCTTTCGCGTTCACCAGCGGCCAGTCTTACGTACCTGGAGGGGTGTGCCCTAAACCACGGGTCAGCGCGGCACGGGCTCCACGGTGACGGGGACGCCGTTGAACACGGCGTTGCCGGACAGGGGGTCGATCTCCTGTTCGTCGGTGACGACGTTGACGTTGACGCCCGCGTGCCGGTGGGCGACCTCTGTCCGGGTGCCGGGACGGTCGTGGCCCCAGCCGTGCGGGAGGCTGACCACGCCGGGCATGACGGTGTCGGTGGGTTCGGCGATGGCTTCGACCGCGCCTGTCCGGGACGCGACGCGGACGCTGTCGCCTGCGGTGACGCCGAGGCGGTCCGCGTCGGCCGGGTTGAGCTGGAGCGTGCAGGTGTTGGAGCCGCGCACCAGTTCGGGGACGTTGTGCAGCCAGCTGTTGTTGGAGCGCAGGTGGCGGCGTCCGATCAGCACCATCGCGCTGGACGGGCCGTCGCTCAGGGCCGAGTGCAGGCGGTCGACGTCGGCGGCGAACGTGGACGGGCACAGCTCGACGCGCCCGGATGTCGTGCAGAGGACGTCGTCTAGGCGCGGCTCCAGGGCGCCGAGGTCGAGGCCGTGCGGGTGCTCGGTGCGGAGTTTGGTCAGGGTGAGGCCGGACGGGTCGGCGCCGAAGCCGTCGCCGTACGGGCCCAGGCGCAGCATCATGTCGAGCCGCTGCTCGGTCGGCGTGCCGCTGTCGAGCATCTTGCGCAGTTCCTCGGGGTCGCGGCCGCGCACGGGCGACCCTTCGGCGGCCGCGGCCTTCGCCAGCGTCGAGCTGATGATCATCTCGTCGAGGGCGGCCGGGTCGCCGTCCGTCCCCGATGCGAGCAGGGCCAGGCGGGCGAGCACCTCGGACTCGCTGGGCCGCCCGTCCGGCAGCGGCACGACCGGCGGCGAGTAGCGCGCGTAGTTGCGGACGGCGAGCCCGACCAGCGCGATGTCGTAGTGCGGGGTCTGCACGGGACGCGGCGGCGGCAGGACCACGGTCGCGTGCCGGGTCGTCTCGTTCAGGTACGGGTCGACGCTCACCATGAACTCCAGCCCGGCGAGCGCGCGGTCGAGCCGGGCGGCGTTCGGGGCCGACAGCGCCGGGTTCCCGCCGATCGTGATCAGCGCCTTGATCTGGCCCTCGCCGGGCGTCTCGAGCTCGTCGGCCAGCGTCGCGACGGGCAGTTCCCCGTTGACCTCGGGCAGTTCGCGGACGCGGCTGCGCCACCGTCCCGTCGTGAACGGCTTCTTGCGCCGGTACGCGGGGGCGTGCGCGGGAAGCGGGAACATCGCGCCGCCGGGACGGTCGAGGTTCCCGGTGAGGACGTTGAGGACGTCCACGAGCCAGCTGTTGAGCGTCCCGTAGGCCTGGGTGCAGGTGCCGATCCGGCCGTAGACGGCGGCGCGGTCGGCGGCGGCCAGTTCGCGCGCCGTCCGGCGGATCGTGCCGGCCTCGACGCCCGTGACCTCGGCGACGCGCTCGGGGGCGAAGTCGACGGCGAGGGCGCGCAGGTCGTCCAGGCCGTTGACGCGCCCGTCCAGGTGCTCGGCGGACGCGACCAGATCCTCGGCGAACAGGGTGTGGACGAGCGCCATGAGGAGGAACGCGTCCGTGCCGGGACGGATGAACATGTGCTCGTCGGCGAGTGCGGCCGTCCGCGTACGGCGCGGGTCCACGACGACGACCTTCCCGCCGCGCGCCCGGATCGCCTTGAGCCGTCCGGGGAAGTCCGGTGCGGAGCAGAGGCTGCCGTTCGACTCCAGGGGGTTGGCGCCGAGCATGAGCAGATGGTCGGTGCGGTCAAGGTCGGGCACGGGGATCGCGAGGGGGTCGCCGAACATGTGCCCGCAGGAGACGTGTTTCGGCATCTGGTCGGCGGTGCTGGCCGTGAAGAGGTTGCGGGTGCCGATCGCCTTCACGATGGCGCCGGCGTAGAGGGGCCCGGCGATGGAGTGCGCGGTCGGGTTGCCGATGTAGACGGCGACCGAGTCGCGCCCGTGCCGCGCGATGACGTCGGACAGCCCCTTCCGGACGGTCTCGAACGCCTCGTCCCACCCGGCCGGCGCATGCTCCTCCCCGCCCCGGACGAGCGGCTCCGCCAGCCGGTCCGGGTCGCCGTCGAGGCTGCCGAGCGTCGCGCCCTTGGGGCAGATGAACCCCATGCTGAACGGGTCTTTCTCGTCGCCGCGGACGCGTGTCACCGTCCCCACGTCGTCCAGGGTCAGTTCGAGCCCGCACAGGGCTTCGCAGAGGGGACAGGTGCGGAACGCCGTGCGGTCGCCCATCGGGACACTCCTTGAGTACGGGACCGTCCCCCATCATGGCCCGTTCCGCCGGTACGCACCATTACGTGTGCCGTCATCCGCGGCGGCCAGGCATGGCCGAAACGCCGATTCGGAGTTACTTTGACAAAAGAGGACTTTTCGGCAGCGCTGGGAGCTGCTATGGAGCCGTGGGTCGCCTGGTTGCTGGTCGCCGCGCTGCTCGGCATCGCCGAGATCTTCAGCCTCACGCTGGCCCTCGGCCTGCTGGCCGCCGCCGCCCTCGCCGCCGGGCTGGCCGGCGCCCTCGGCCTCCCGCTCGCCGCCCAGGTCGCGGTGTTCGCCGTCGGCTCGATCGCCGGCATCGTCGTCGTCCGCCCGGTCGCCCGCCGCCACATCAGCCAGCCGCCCCCGCTGCGCTCGGGCACCGCCGCGCTCGTGGGCCGCGAGGCGCTCACCCTCACCGAAGTGAACCGCCAGGGCGGCCGCGCCCGGATCGGCGGCGAGGAGTGGACGGCCCGCCCCTACGACCCCGGCGTCGTCATCCCGGCCGGCGCCCTCGCCGACGTCCTCGCGATCGAAGGGGCCACGGCCCTGCTCTATCCGGTCTCCACCGAGGAGTGACGATGACCGACATCGCCATCACCGTCCTCATAGCCCTGGCCGCCGGGATGGCCCTGCTCGTCACCGCGGTGATGCGGGCCGTGTGGATCATCCCGCAGGCACGGGCCCGCAACGTCGAACGCCTGGGCCGCTACCACCGCACCCTCGAACCCGGCATCAGCTTCGTCATCCCGTTCGTCGACCGCGTCAAAGCCGGCCTCGACCTGCGCGAGCAGGTGGTCTCGTTCAAGGCCCAGCCGGTCATCACCGAGGACAACGTCGTCGTCCACATCGACACCGTGCTGTTCTTCCAGGTCACCGACCCGCGCGCCGCCGACTACGAGATCGTGAACTACATCAAGGCGATCGAGCAGCTGACCGCGACGACCCTGCGCAACGTCATCGGCACCCTCGACCTGGAGGCCACGCTGACGTCCCGCGACCGGATCAACACCGCGCTACGCGGCGTGCTGGACGACGCGTCCGGCAAATGGGGCATCCGCGTCACCCGGGTGGAGATCAAGGCGATCGAGCCGCCGCCGTCCATCAAGGACGCGATGGAGAAGCAGATGCGCGCCGAACGGGAGAAGCGCGCCGCGATCCTGACCGCCGAGGGCGCCCGCGCGTCCAAGATCCTCACCGCGGAGGGCGAGAAGCAGTCGACGATCCTGCGCGCCGAAGGCGCCAGGCAGGCCGCGATCCTGGAGGCCGAGGGCGAGTCGGCCGCGATCGAGCGCGTCTTCAACACCATCCACGAGGCCGACCCGGACCCGAAACTCCTCGCCTACCAGTACCTGCAGACCCTCCCGAAACTGGCCGAGGGCCAGGGCAGCACCTTCTGGGTCATCCCCAGCGAGGTGACCACCGCCCTACAGGCCGTCTCCCAAGCCTTCAACGGCTCCCTGGACGAAGCCAAGTCGGCCCTGGAGAAGGCCACACGCCGAGAGGAATCCCAAGAACTGCCCGAGCCCGATACCTCCTATGAGCTAACCCCCGGCAACCGCCAAAAAGCCGAACACTGATCACCCTAGTCAGACGCTCTCCAGTTCGGAGAACGCCACGTTCACCTTTATGCCTTCAGGAAGCTCCGTCTCCAGGGTCCCGCGGTGCACGGCCGCGAGCTGGTAGTTGCGTCCGCTCCAGTCGAGCCGGTGTTCCTCGATTCCCGTGATCTCACCGTCCTCCATGATGACGATCAAATAGGCAGGGATGTGCTGTGCTGCGTATTCGGCGCGCTTGTCGTTGAGGTCGACCTCATCGTCGATGGACGTGATCTCAACGGCGATGATGACGTCGTTCGACCAGAGCTTCTCACCACGCTCGACGCAATGCATGACACTGATGTCAGGTCGCCGCAGGGTGAACCGCCGCTTGTTACGTCGGCTTGCGTGCGGATTCGAGAACCGGTAGCGCATGTCCGCGTCTTGGAGCACGTTGATGCAAGGGCTCGGCGGACGTGCGGCCATCAACGCGATCGTCAAGTTTCGGGACACCTGTTGGTGTTCCAAACTCGGAGACTCCAGGAAGACGATCCTATCGCCCACGACCTCGATGGTCTTGCACACCTCGGATGGAAGGGCCTCGTACTCCTCCTCGGTGAGAGTGTAGATCGGGGGGTCCGTTGCCCACGTTGGAAGCGGCATGCCAGAACTCCTAGAACTCGGCCCGATGCCTGACCAGAGCCTATACGCGCCACGCTCGGAAGGCCGGTTGCCCGCAGTGAACAGGGAAGCGGCCGGGCGGGGGAGGCCGCCCGGCCGCTTCGGGGCGTGTACTGCAGGGGAACACGCCCTGGGGAGGGGCCCCGAGGCCGGGCCGTCCCTCCGGGGTGGGTCGGTGAGGTCCCTCTGATGGAGGTCCCGCTGGACGTCGCGGCCAACCTAACCCCATAAACACGAGACTCTCAAGAGAGCGAAGCGTACGTCTTTGTTGGCGGACGGGGGCGACGTGGCATGCTTGGCGTCCGATCCAGGCGGTCCGTGGGGGGCCGGGGCCCGGAGATGAGGCGATGAGCATGCGGGGAAAGACGGTCGCGGCTGCGGCCATGGCCGGGACGCTGGCGATGACGGCCGCGGCGTGCGGCAGTTCGGGGGATTCCGAGGCGAAGGGCGCCACCTCGCCGCCCGCGCCGTCCGGTGAGCCCTCGGAGCCGACGAAGCCCGCGCAGCCCGCCAAGGAGCCGATCATCCTCGCGTTCGGCGGCGACGTTCACTTCGAGGGCATGCTGCGCTCTCGCCTGAACAAGCCCAGGACCGCGTTCGGGCCGATCGCGAAGAAGCTGAGCGCCGCCGACCTCGCGATGGTCAACCTGGAGACGGCCATCACGACGGGCGGGACGAAGGCGCCCGGCAAGCAGTACGCCTTCCGTGCCCCGGCGACCGCGTTCAAGGCGCTGAAGGCCGCCGGAGTGGACGTCACCTCCATGGCCAACAACCACGGCATGGACTACATGGAGGACGGCCTACGCGACTCCCTGACCGCCATCAAGCGGACCGGGTTCCCGACCGTCGGCATCGGCAGGAACGCCGACGAGGCGTTCCGTCCCTACCGCGTGACCGTCAAGGGAAACAAGCTCGCCATCGTCGGAGCGACGCAGGTATTGGACGACAACCTGATCCAGGCGTGGACGGCCACCGACTCCAAGGGCGGGCTTGCGTCCGCCAAGAACGTCCCGCGGATGGTCCAAGCGGTGAAGGAGGCGAGCAAGGGTTCCGACGTCGTCATCGTCCACCTGCACTGGGGAGCGGAACTGGACCCCTGCCCTCTGCCGCGCCAGAAGGAACTCGCGGAGAAGCTCATCGCGGCTGGCGCGGACGTCCTCGTCGGCGGGCACGCGCACATCCCGCTGGGCGGCGGCTACCAGGGCGGCGCGTACGTCCACTACGGCCTGGGCAACTTCGTGTTCTACTCGGCCAACGGCAAGACGGCGGAGTCTGGCGTGCTGTACCTGAAGGTGGAGAACGGCAAGGTCACCAAGGACAAGTGGGATCCCGCCCGGATCTCCGGGGGCATCCCCATTCCGCTGAAGGGCGCCGAAGCCAAGTCGGCCGTCAAGCGGTGGAACGGGCTCCGGCAGTGCACGGGGCTCGACGCGCGCCCGTCCTGACGCCGTGAGCGACGATCTCTTGCCGATCGGGCGTTTCGCCCGGCTGTGCCGGCTGAGCGCCAAGCAACTCCGGCACTACGACGACCTGGGGCTGCTCGCCCCTGCCTGGACGGACCCCGCGTCCGGCTACCGGTACTACCGCCCCGCCCAGGCGCGGGACGCGCTGATGATCGGCCTGCTGCGGGCGATGGACGTCCCGCTGCCGGTCGTGGGCCGGGTCCTGTCCGGGGACGGGGGCGGCGAGCTGGAGCTGGCACGCGACCGGATCGAGGCCGACATCGCCCGGAGGCGGCGTGGCCTGCGGCTCCTGGACCGCGTGCTCGCCGAGGGGCTGCCGGAGAACGAGGTGTCGATCGTCCGGGAGCCGGCGCGGCGCGTGTTCGGCGCGCGTGAACCCGCGACGCCGGCGACGATCCCGGACGCGACGGCGTCGTGCGTGGCCCGGCTGCTGCCGCGGATGTCACCGGAAGGCGTGCTGATCGGGCTGTTCCCGCTGGACATGGAGGAGGAGTTCGACGTCCGCGTGACCGTCCAGGCGGCGGACGGCGACGACCTCCTGCCCGGTGGTTCGTTCGCGTCGGCCGTCCATGTCGGCCCGTACGAGGAGATCCCGCTCACGGTCCACGGCGTGCTCGCGTGGTTCGGCGACCACGGGCACACGCCCGCCGGACCCGTCCGCGAGGTGTACCTCAACGACCCCGCGACCACGCCGCCCGAACGCCTGGAGACCCGGGTGATGATTCGTGTGGCGGATGACCAGTGAGCCGCCAGCCCGTCCGATAGGCGGACGGGGAGCTATCGCGGGCCTTCCGGACAGGCGTAGTTTCACGGGAAACGAACGGGCTTCCGCGGAAGGCAGGCAGGCGGTCCTATGCGAGACCAGCGGGTGAGGTCGGGCGAGATCGAACTGGCCGTGCGGGTGCGCGGCGAGGAACACCGGCCCACGGTGGTCCTCGTCCACGGTTACCCCGACACGGGCGCGATGTGGGACGAGGTCGCCGAGCGGCTCGCCGGGCGGTTCCGCGTCGTCGTCTACGACGTGCGGGGCGCGGGGGCGTCCAGCAGCCCGTCCGACCCGCTCGACTACCGGCTGGACGCGCTGATGGGCGACCTCGGAGCCGTCCTGGACGGTGTGGGCGCCGACGAGCCCGTCCACCTGGTGGGCCACGACTGGGGTTCGCTGCAGGGCTGGGAGGCCGTCATCGGGGACCGGCTGCGGGGCCGGATCGCCTCGTTCACCTCGATCTCCGGGCCGGACCGGCGGCACATGGCGCGCTGGGCGCGGCAGGCCGTCCGGTCGGGGCCGCGGGGGGTGGCGGAGGTGCTCGGGCAGGCGCGGCGAAGCGTGTACATGCCGGTGTTCATGGCGCCGAAGGTGGGTGAGGTCGCGGCCCGCGTCCTGTCCGCGGGGTTCCCGCGCGTGATGGGGCTGCGCGAGGGCGCCGAGCCGCGCTCGGGCCACCCGGCCGAAACGCTGCCGATGGACGCCCGCAACGGCCTCGGCCTGTACCGGGCCAACATGGGCCGCCGCGCCACCCGTTCCGCCGGACCTGCCCGTTCCGCCGGACCTGCCCAGCCGGTCGACGAGGGGCGGACGGACGTTCCCGTCCAGCTCATCGTCCCGATCAAGGACAAGTACGGGTCGCAGTCGCTGCTGCTGTCGGCGCGCGGACCCGTGTCCCGCCTGTACGTGCGTCGCGCACCGGCCGGGCATTGGGTGGCGCGCAGCCACCCGGACCTCATCGCCCGCTGGGTCAGCGAATTCGTCGAGCACATTGACGGCGGACCAGAGACACCGGCCGTCGCCCACGCGCGCGCGGCGGCAGAGCCGGGCAAGGACTTCGGTGGCGATCTCGTCGTCATCACCGGGGCGGGCAGCGGCATCGGCCGCGCCACCGCCCACGCCTTCGCCGACTCAGGGGCCCGCGTGGTCGTCGCCGACATCGACGAAGGCGCAGCCAAGCGCACCGTGGACGAGATAGGCGCGGCCGGAGGCGAGGCCCACGCGTACAGCGTCGATGTCGCCGACGGAGACGCGATGGAACAGTTCGCCGACTACGTGCGCGACTCCTTCGGCGTCCCGGACGTCGTCGTCAACAACGCGGGCATCGCCATGGCCGGCTCACTCCTCGACACACCGGAAGAGGACTGGGCACGCATCCGCGCCATCAACGTGGACGGCATGTACCGGGGCAGTCGCCTGTTCGGACGGCAGATGGCCGACCGTGGCGAGGGCGGCCACATCGTCAACATCTCGTCCATGGTGGCGTACCTGCCCAACCCCGAACTGCCCGCGTACGGGGCGACGAAGGCCGCGGTGCTCCAGATGACGGAATGCTTCCGCCTCGACATGGACCGCTACGGCATCGGCGTCTCCGCCATCTGCCCTGGAGCCATCGACACACCCATCACCGGCCGCACCCGCTTCGTGGGCATGGCCCCCGGCGTGGACGGTGAGCTTCGTGAGCGGATGGGCCGCGCGGTAGAGCGACGGGGGTTCCCGC
Source organism: Actinomadura sp. 7K507 (assembly GCF_004348425.1). Taxonomy (GTDB): domain Bacteria; phylum Actinomycetota; class Actinomycetes; order Streptosporangiales; family Streptosporangiaceae; genus Spirillospora. The sequence continues at coordinate 14,900 of NZ_SMKK01000128.1, read as the reverse complement.
CAGAGAAGGTCGCGAAGGCCGTTCTGCGAGCCGTCCGGCAGGACACTCCGGTCGCGTATGTTGCCGCGGAGGCGCGCTTGGGCCGTGCCCTCTCGCGCGTGTCGCCCACCGCGAACCGTGCGATCGGCCGCTTCGGCCGCATCGCCGGAGACCGCCTCCTCGCGAACGTCGAAAGCCGGCACGGCTGACGTCAGGCGCTGACGTCAGGCGATGTCCACGTCCTGGTCCGCGTTTCGCTTGAGGGTCTGGGTGGGCGTCTCCCCGAAACGCTGCCGGTAGTGGGCGGCGAAGCGGCTCATGTGGAGGTAGCCGGTGGCTCCGGCGACGTCCGTCACCGTGCGCGGGCCGGGCTTGGCTTCGACGAGCGCCGTGCGGGCATGGTCGAGCCGCACCCCGCGCACGAGCTGCGTTGGGGTCAGCCCCCACTGGTCCTGGCAGATGGCCTGAAGCTGCCGGACACTGATCCCCACCGCCACGGCGATGTCGATGACGCCGATCGGACGGTGGTGATTGGCGTCGACCCAATCCCGGATCGCCCCGGCGAGATGGTGCGGGACCCGGGCGGGCGCCTCCGCGAGGCTCCCCATGGCGGTGTGCGGCAGGCCGAGGAGGATGGCGGTGAGCAGCGACTCCTCCAGGGTCCGCGCCGCCAGCGGATGCAGGCCCCCCTGCGCGGTCGCGTGGTCGAGCACGCCGCAGACATGCCGCCAGGTGCGTTCGACGATCGAGGACGGCGCGATCGCCGGCCCGTCCACGTTGTGGAAACGCAGCGGCGGGCGGTGCTGCCGTCCCAGATGACCGGCGAGGTGGTCGGCGAGCCGCCCGGTGCTCGTGGCGATGACCAGGCAGCCCAGCGTCGGGTGCGGCGTCATCCGCATCGGCTCGTCGTGGGACAGGACGAGGCTGCCTCCGGCGGTGTCCCGGTTCTTGGTGGACCTGTACTCGACGCCCATCGGCGCGATAGGCGCGCACATGGCGAAGTGTCCTTCGGTCGGTGGCGTGTCTACCACGACCCCACCGCCCCCGTAGCGCACCCAGACGAGATTGACCGCGCCGACGCCGATGGCGTTGACCAGACCGTCCAGCGGGAGGCCGGGCTCCCTGGCCTGGAGGTCGTGCCCAACGGCGAACGGCTCGACCGTGTCGTGCAGGACGTCGATGTCCTTGCTGACGGCACGCTGGTAGGGCGACAAGGGCGGTGAGGTCTTGGAAGAAGTCATGTTCGTGTCGGCGGCGCCTGCTCGTGAGAATCAGTGGAAAGGGGCTGAAGGTCGGTGGACAGCACACCACGGGCCCTCAGCCGAGGCATGACCTCCTCGGCGAAGTAGCCCAGTTCATCAGCGTAATTGAGGAACGACAGAGCGATACCGTCGAATCCAGCATTCGCGAACTCCGCGAGCGCGTCCGCGACGCCGTCGGGGTCGCCGACCAGCGGGCAGCTTCCGTGACCGGCGGCGAACCTGCCCCGGTAGACCTGCAGCATTTCGGGCGTGAACGACTGCGCGTGCAATCCCTGCAGCCGCATCACCTCGTCCACAGCCGGCCAGTCGGCCTGCTCGTCGGCGTAGTAGTGCAGGAACTCCTCCGCCTCGGTCTTCGTCGGGCGGCAGACGACGTGGCCGAGCGTGAAGACCCCGACCGTCCGTCCGTGGGACGCGGCCTCCGCGCGGATGGCCTTCACGATCTCCGCGCCGTCCTCGGGGCCTCCGACGACGGTGAACGCGCGGTCGGCGTTGCGCGCGGCGAACGAGCGCCCTTGCATGGACGACCCGGCGTTGATGACCGGGAGGCTGTGCCCGTTGTAGGGCTTGGGCCTCCCCACGACGTTCTTGAGCTGGAAGAACTCTCCCGCATGGTCGAACGGCTCGTCGGCCGACCAGATGCGCTTGACGACGTCCCACCACTCCTGCGCGAGCCCGTAGCGCGTGTCGTGGTCGTCGGGCAGCGTGAGCCCGAACATCTCGTACTCGGGGGCGTGCCAGCCCGCGACGATGTTCAGCCCGACCCGTCCCTTGCTGAGATGGTCGGCGGTCGCGAGCTGCTTGGCCGCGACGACCGGATGGTGGAACGCGGTGTGGACGGTGCTGAACACGCGCAGGCGGCTGGTGTGCGCGAGGAGCCCGGACGCCCACACCAGCGGGTCGAGGGCGCTGCGGTGGAAGTCGGTGTCGGGCCCCCAGTCGGTCCACCGCGCGACGGGCAGCAGGAAGTCGATGCCCGTCTCGTCCGCCAGCCGCGCGAGACGGAGATTGTTGTCCCAGGTCGCGTGCCACCTTTCCGGGGCGTTGGTGATCGCGAGCCCCGATTCGGTGTTGGGTGAGAACAAGCCAAGCTGGAATCCCATGCCGACCCCTTTACGTCCGTCAGCGTCCGGCAGTGCCCGCCCAGTATCGGAACCGCGCTGCCGATGGGGCAATGTCCAGATGCAGCCACGATGCACACTTTTCATCCTCGGGTGCCCGCACTGGGCCCCGGCTTCCGGGGCCGTACGAAACATTCCGTCATATCGGGATGGTGCCGAGAGCGAGTCGGTCGAAAGGCTCCTCCGGGCCGTTCGTATCATTTGTGCGGCCGTCCGTCATCGCGTAGACGACGACCTGTGCCGGGTCCGGCCGCCGCTCCTTGGCCCAGCGCGCCAATTCCTGGACGACCTCGGCGAGGTGCGTGCCGCAGGAATGCCCGGCCCGTGCCCGGTCGTCCAGCACGGCGGTCGTCTCCAGCCGCACGTGAAAGCACGACAAACGACCGCATCGGTCCATCGAGCAGGTTTGGTCGGCGTTGAGGGGAAGGGGAGCGGGGTGCATCAAGTGACACTTTCCGGCGTCGCGAGGCGGGGAATGCTGCAGCGGCTGGGCGTGCGGCTTCAATGATGCCCGACCGCACCCCGTTCCTCAACGCGAACGAGATAGTTCACCGCGCCGACAGGCTAGTGCTGAATATGGATATATACGGATTCAGAACGAATTTTGGTGGCCGCGGCGAACAGGACGGCGCGCCTCCCGACCCCAGGCCGGAGCCATCGAACGTCCCGTAGAGTGGCGTGCATGGCCGAGTACCCCAAGTCATGAAGGCCCGCGTCCTCACGCTCAACACGCTGTTCCGGGGCCGTTCCCGGGACCGCCTGGACGTGCTGGCCCAGCTCATGGAGCAGGCGGACTACGACGTCGTCTGCCTGCAAGAGGTCATATCGCCACTGAACCTGACCCGCCTCCGCCATGCGATGAAGTCATACCCCTTCATCGCCCACGCGCGGACGTTTCCGGTCGTGCGCGGCGGCCTGGTGACCTTTTCCCGCTGGCCGATCAGCCGCCGCCACTACCGGCCGTTCGCACCCACTCGCCCGCCCCGTCTCGAATGGCTGCTGCGCAAGGGCGCCCTGTTCACACGCGTGCGTCTCCCCGGCGGATTCCTGACGGTCGTGAACACGCACCTCAGCGCGAACATGGACATGCACTGGTCCCCGTCCAACGCGTACACGAAGGCCGAGGAATCCGAACTGCGGGAACTGGCGGCCCTCATCGGCAGGCTGGACCCGGCGGAACCCTTGGCGGTCATGGGCGACTTCAACGTCCCCCGTGACTACCACCTCTTCCAGGATTTCGCGTCCACCACCGGCCTGCGGGACATCCTCGCCGACGACACGGAACCCACCTACCGCGCCGACTACGCGGACATCGGCGCCATAGACCAGATCCTCGCCAGACCGGGCATGGAGACCACCGCACGCGTCGTCTTCAAGGAAGACGTACGCCTGGCCGACGGCAGCCTCAGCGTCTTGTCCGACCACTACGGCATAGAAGCGACCCTCACCATCCCCTAGGCACGGGCAGGCCCTCGGCTGGGAAGATCCGTCCCGGTTAGGGTGCTGGTATGTGCGACACGGCGGGCACACACGGGGAGGCGTCGGCGTCGATGCCGCGGCCCGCGGCAGGGACGGCGGTCGATCCGATCGCGCTGGAGCCCGTGGACGAGGTCGAGATCCTGACCTTGGTGGACAACGTCTACGACGCCCTGCTGACAAGCGACGAACGCACCCGCCGCGCGGGTTCCGGCACCGGGATGGTGAAGGCGCCGCAGTTCGAGGAGGGCCGCACCTCCACCGGAATGATCGCCGAGCACGGTTTCTCCGCGCTGGTCACCGTGCGCAGGGCGGGCCGCTCCCACACGCTGCTGTTCGACACCGGCCTGTCCCCGGACGCGATGGTCACCAACGCCGGACGGCTCGGCATCGACCTGGGCGACGTCCGGGCCGTCGTGCTCAGCCACGGCCACTTCGATCACGCGGGAGGGCTCGCCGGACTGACGGGCGGACGCGGCGTCCGGTCGCTGCCGATGGTGCTGCACCCGCTGGTGTGGACGAAACGCCGGCTCGCGGTACCCGGCCGCGAGCCGGAGGACCTCCCCACCCTGAGCAAGCGGGCGCTGGACCAGGAGGGCTTCGAGGTCATCGAACGCCGCGAGCCGTCCCTCCTCCTGGACGGCAGCGTCCTGATCACAGGCGAGGTCGACCGGACCACCGAGTTCGAGCACGGCATGCCGCCCCCGCACCAGGCCTGGACCGGCGGCGACTGGGTTCACGACCCCCTGGTCACCGACGACCAGGCCCTCATCGTGAACGTCCGTGACCGGGGCCTGGTCGTCCTGACGGGCTGCGGCCACGCGGGCGCGATCAACATCGTCCGGCATGCGCGGCGCCTGACGGGCGTCGACCGCCTGCACGCCCTCGTCGGCGGGCTGCACCTGGGCGGCCCGGCCTTCGAACCGGTCATCCCGCCCACCGTCCAGGCCCTCACCGAGTTCGCCCCGAACCTCGTCGTCCCGGGCCACTGCACCGGCTGGCGCGCACAGCACGCTCTGGCCGCCGCGCTGCCCGACGCCTGGGTACAGAGCAGCAGCGGCACCACCTACCGCCTCGCCGCCGCCAACTGACCGCCCGGCCGATGGCCCACCGGACGGCTGGCCGTTCCCCCATGGCCGGTAGGCGGGCGGCGTCAGGGAAGGGGGGCCGGACCGCCGACCTGCGGGCACGGTTGCGGCGCCATACCGGCCTCAGCCCCTCCGCGTACCGGGAGCGGTTCGCCGTGGTCAGGAGCGCTCCGGCTCGCAGTGCGGGCGGGCGAATCACCGGTGCACGGCCGCTTGGGTAACTTGGTGGTGTCGCGTCGTGAGAGGAGGGGCCGTGTCGTCCTCTCTCCTGCCGGGCGTCACCGGCACGGGGCGGCAGGTCTCGCAGGCGACCCGGCGGCGCAATCTCGGCGTCGTCCTGCGGGAGGTGCACCGGGACGGGGCGGTGTCGCGCACCGAGCTCGCCGACCGGATGGGCGTCAACCGGAGCACGATCCTGACACTGATCGCGAAGCTCGCGGCGACGGGACTGGTGCGTGAGGAGACGTCGGCGACGACGGGACGGGCGGGCAGGCCGTCGCTGGTGGTCCGTCCCGAGACCGGCCAAGTGTACGTCTTGGCCTTCGACGTCGCCGTGGACCGGCTCGTCGCCGCCAGGGTCGGGCTCGGCGGCGCGGTGCTGGAGCGCAGGGAGACGGTCCGGCCCCGCAGCCAGGACGATCTCGACGAGGTCGTCACCGTCCTCGCCGACTTCGGCGGCGCGCTCGTGGCGGCCGCGCCCCAGGGCGCGAAATGCGTGGGCGTCGGCGCGTCCTACTGCGGCCTGATCAGGGCCGCCGACGGGAAGGTACGGCTGGTGCCCACCATGGGCTGGACGGACCTCGACTTCGGCCCGGCGCTCGCCCGGCGGCTGGGGCTCGGACTGCCCGTGGCCGTCGGCAACGAGGCCCATCTGGGTGCCCTGGCCGAACACGAACGCGGCGCCGGCGCCGGCCACCGGAACCTCGTCTACCTCCACGGCGACGTCGGGGTGGGCGGCGGCATCATCGTCGGCGGCAAGCTGCTGGACGGCGACGAAGGCTACGCCGCCGAACTCGGACACATGATCGTCAATCCGTATGACGGACGTCCCTGCAACTGCGGTTCGCGTGGCTGCCTGGAGGCGGAGGTCGGCGAATCGGCGCTGCTGGAGGCGGCCGGACGCACCGGCGGGCCCCTCGGCCGCGAGGGCGTGCGGGCCGTCGTGAACGCGGCGGACAGCGGTGACGCGGCCGCCCGCGAAGCCCTGGACCGGATCGGCGACTGGCTCGGCATCGGCGTGGCCAACCTGATCAACCTGTTCAATCCCGGCGTCGTCGTCTTCGGCGGCATGCTGAGCGAGATCTACCGCGGCTCCGTGCCCCAGGTGGGTGCCCGCGTGAAGGGCGGTGTCCTGCCCGTCTCCCGCGAACGCGTCGCGCTGCGGACCGCCGCGCTCGGCTACGACTCGACCCTGACCGGCGCCGCCGAACTGGGCTTCGCCGCCCTCCTCACCGACCCCCTCGGCACCCTCGGCGCCTGACAGGGACTACCGGGTCAGCCGGGCTTGCGGGCCTCGATGAGATGGCGGGAGGAGTGCGCGACGAACGACCCGTCGCGCCGGATCCGCTCGTCCAGCTCCCGCAGGCGATCGCGATGGGCGCCGGTGGTGAAGCCGGGCACGATCCAGATCACTTTCCGCAGGAAGTACACGATGGCGCCGACGTCGAAGAACTCCATCCGCAGGCGTTCCGAGCGCAGGTCGACGACGTCCAGGCCGCTCGCCTTCGCGTCGGCGCTCTCGACGTCGGGGTGGCGCGCCCGCCGCGCTTGCGGTTGCGGCCCGAGGAAGTGCTCGGTCAGCTCGAACACGCTGGCCGGGCCGACGTGCTGCGCGAGATACGTCCCGCCGGGGGTGAGCACGCGGGCGATCTCCGTCCACCAGACCGTCGCGGGATGGCGGCTGACCACCAGGTCGAAGGCCTCGTCGGCGAACGGCAGCGGCGGCTCGTCAGGGTCGGCGACCACGACCACGCCCCTTGGACGCAGCAGCCGGGTCGCCTTGGCGACGTTCGGCGGCCATGACTCCGTCGCCGCCATCGTGGGTGGGAACTTCGCCGCTCCGGCCAGGACCTCGCCGCCGCCGGTCTGGATGTCCAGCGCCGCCTCGACCCCGGTCAGGCGTTCGCTCATCAGGCGCTGGTATCCCCAGGAGGGGCGTTGTTCCGTGGCGCGGCCGTCCAGCCAGGAGAAGTCCCAGCCGTCCACCGGAACGGTGTCGGCCTCGTCCAGCAGGTCTTCGAACGTGCGCTCCATGCCTTTCATGATCCCTTACTTGTGGTGCATCGGCCGAGGCGTCTCGGACCACCATGCGGTCAGGCGCGGTCCGCCCGACGCGCGACGCGGGCGAGTGACCGTGTCACGGCGAGTTCGGCCTGAGCAGGTCTTCGATGTCGGCCAGGAGTCGCAGTGCCGGCTCGTCCTCCATCCGGGCGAAGGCCGCACTGACCGCCGCGTATGCCGGGCCGCCGGCCAGCCACTCGACGACCTGCCGGTACGGGCCGGACGAGACGTCCCAGAACGCGTTGCTCAGCCGTGGCCGTCCACGCCTCCAGATCAGCTCCTCACTGGCGAACTCATGCAGATGTCTGAGGGCCGGCCCGGACGCCAGCGCGCCCCATTCATCCAGGTAGGGGTCCATGTCCGGCCCTGCTCCGGCGAGCGCACAGAGGGCCGTGGCCGCTGAAGGGCGGGCTGGATGAGTCGCCAGCGTCCGCGTCCAGAACGCGCGCAGGAAGGCCTCGACGGCGCCGCGCTGTGGCCAGTCCCGCCATCCGGCCTCGCCGAGCTTGGCGAAGACGATCTCCGCGTCCGGCCAGCCGAAGGCGTCCTCCGCGGCCAGGTCGAGCAGGCGCGGCGCGAAGTGGCGGAACTCCTCGGGGCCGCCCCACGTGCTCATCGCCTTGGCGGCGTACCGGGCAAGGTCGGCGGCCGCGAGGTCGCGGACCGGTCGGCTGAGCAGGGGCCGTCCTTCATCGGGGGCGACGCAGCACGGGCAGCCCTCCAGATTCACGGGATGCGGGACGTCCGCGAACGCCTCGTACAGGTCGTCGAGGGCGCTCATTCAGGACGTGCGGAGTTCGGTGATGGTGATCTTCTGCTTGGGTTCGCCGTCCTGGGAGCCGCCGGCCGTGCCGGCTTCGGCGACCTTGTCGACGATCTCCATGCCGGACGTGACGCGGCCGATGACGGGATAGGACGCGGGGAGGCGCGGCGCGTCGTCGTAGAGGATGAAGAACTGGCTGCCGTTGGTGTCCGGCCCGGCGTTGGCCATGGCCACGGTGCCCCGGGTGTAGCTGACACCGGCCGTGTTCTCGTTGGGGAAGTGGTATCCCGGGCCGCCGCTCCCGGTGCCCGAGGGATCGCCGCACTGCAGGACCTTCAGGGTCGGGTTCGTCGTGAGCCGGTGGCACGTGGTGCCGTCGTAGTAATTGTGGCGCGCGAGGAAGGCGAGGGAGACCAGCGCGCACGGCGCCTTCTCGTGGTCCAGCTCCAGGTCCAGCAAGCCGAGGTCGGTCTGGATCGTGGCCCCGGTCGGTATCGTCGACGACCTGGTCGGCGGCGTGCCGACGTCCTTGACCTCCCCGCCGGGTTCGGCCGGCGGGTAGGTGCAGGCCTGCACGGTGCTAGCCGGCTTCCCCATCGGGCTTCCGCCGGTCGTGCCCCCGCCGCCGGTTCCCTCGCGGCTCCCCGACCAGGCCGCGACGGCGACGCTGACGACGGTCATCACCGCGACGGTCACGGCCGCGCCGGCGACCAGCAGCGGGCGGCCGCTCCGCCGGGGCGCCACCGGAATCGCCGGATACGGAAGCCCGGCCGGAGGCGGCGGCGGCACCGGAGGCGGGAACATCCCGGCCCTTCCGGCGCCGTCCGGCGGCGCGAAGGGAGGCGGCGCAGCGGGGCGGGCGGCGGCCGAGGTGCCCTCCTCCAGGAGGTCCGTGCCGGTGCCGGCGCCCAGCAGGCGCCGCAGGACCTGGAGCGCGGTCGGACGGCTCGCCGGGTCCTTGGCCAGGCAGGACGCGACCAGGTCGCGCAGGTCGCCGGTCAGTGCGCCCAGCGCCGGCTCGTCGTGCAGGACGCGCTGCATGATCGCCGGCACGGAGTCGCCGCCGAACGGCGGGACCCCGTTCGCGGCGAACGCCATCGTGCAGCCCCACGCGAACATGTCCAGGGGCGCGCCGCCGGTGGAACCCGCCACCTGCTCCGGCGCCATGAAGGAGGGCGTGCCGACGGCGCCGGTCATGGTGGCGGACGTGGCGTCCAGCGGGCGGGCGATGCCGAAGTCGATGACCTTCGGGCCGTCCTCGCCGAGCAGCACGTTGGCCGGTTTGAAGTCGCGGTGGACGACCTCCGCCGCGTGGATCGCGGCCAGCGCGGTCGCGGTGCCGATGGCGAGCCTGGTCAGCTCGGCCGGGGAGACCGCGCCTCGCTCGGCGACGAGGTCCCGCAGCGACGGGCCATCGATGTACTCGCTGACGATGTACGGCATGTCCGTGTCGGCTTCGGCGGCGAGGACGGGCGCGGTGCAGAACGGGGCGACGCGCCGCGCGGCGGTCAGCTCCCGCTCGAACGCGATGCGGGCCCGGTGGTCGCTTCCGAAGTCGGCGTGCAGGAGCTTCACCGCGACCCGCTGCCCGGTGTCCGATTCGCCCAGGAAGACGGTGCCTTGGGCGCCCTCGCCGATGCGGGCGGTCAGCCGGAACCCGCCGACCTCACGGGGGTCGTTCGGGCGCAGCGGACGAGGCTCGGGCATTCGGCTCCTCCCGGCGGAAGCGGAGTGCGCAGACTATCTGCGGGTTCCCGGCCGTGGCGCTCCGGAGGACGTCATCGTGGCTCGGCGGGGTCGCGGGAGGACGCGATGAGGTCGCGGTACCAGGCGTAGGACTTCTTCGGCGTGCGCTTCTGGGTCTCGTAGTCCACGTGGACGAGGCCGAAGCGCGGGTGGTAGCCCTCGGACCATTCGAAGTTGTCCAGAAGCGACCACGTGTAGTAGCCGCGGATGTCGATGCCCTCGTCGATGGCTGTCCGCATGGCCTTGATGTGGGCGTCCAGGAAGGCGATGCGGGACGAGTCGTCCACAACGCCGTCCGGGCCGATCTCGTCGGGGAACGAGCAGCCGTTCTCCGTGATGTAGAGCGGCGGCAGGTCGTACCTGGAGTCGAGCGTACGCAGCAGTGACAGGAACGCGTCGGGGACGATCGGCCAGCCCATTCCGGTCGTCGGGTACTCGGTGATGTCCACCATGTCGAAGGGAAGCGGCCCTTCGGACGGGGTCGTCAACCGTGTCGGCTGGTAGTAGTTCACGCCCAGGAAGTCGATGGGTGTGGCGATGACGGCGAGGTCCTCGGGGCGGACGTAGGGCGCGTCGCCCACCAGGTCGGGGTAGCGGCCGAGGAGGACGGGGTCGGTGAACAGCCGGTTCATGAACCCGTCGAAGGCGTCCGCCGCCGGCTGGTCGCCGGGGGACGCGGCCCAGGCCGGGGAGTAGTGGTTCGTCAGGCCGATGTTGCGGGCGTTGCGGCCGCGCAGGGCGTGGACGGCGAGTCCGTGGGCGAGGAGCTGGTGGTGGGCGGTGGGGAGCGCGTCGAGCATGAGCGTCCGGCCGGGGGCGTAGACGCCGAACGCGTAGCCGTAGGCCGTCACGACCACCGGCTCGTTGAGGGTTATCCACACTTCCACGCGGTCGGCGAGGCGCTCGGCGGCGAGGTAGGAGAATTCGGCGAACCGGTAGGCGGTGTCACGTTCCATCCAGCCGCCTGCGTCTTCGAGAGGCTGCGGGAGGTCCCAGTGGTAGAGCGTCGCGGCGGGCGCGATGCCCGCGGCGAGCAGGCCGTCCACCAGGCGGTCGTAGAAGTCGAGGCCCTTGCTGTTGACCGGCCCGCTCCCGGACGGCTGGACGCGCGGCCACGCGATCGAGAAGCGGTAGGAGTCGACCCCGAGGCCGGCCATCAGCGCGACGTCCTCGGGCCACCGGTGATAGTGGTCGCAGGCGACGTCACCGGTGTGGCCGTCGCGGACGCGTCCCGGCGTGCGGGAGAACGTGTCCCAGGTGGACGGTCCCCGCCCGTCCTCGCCGACCGCCCCCTCGATCTGGTAGGCGGCGGTGGCGACACCCCAGCGGAAGCCTTGCGGTAGCCCCATCGTGTCCCTCCCCGGCATGCCCTGCGCAAAATGCGAATAGCTTTCGGATATTAGTGCCCGGTCGGCGTCCGGGGAAGCTCGCACATGCCGAGGGCCGTCATGTTCGGGTGACAATGGTGGGGTGACCGAGATCCGGACTCCGCTCCGCCGCCTCCCCGCCCAGCGCCGCAGCGCCGAACGCGTCCAGCGGATGCTCGACGCCTGCGCCGCCATCCTCGACGAGGACGGTTACGACGGCCTCACCACGACGCGCATCGCCCAGCGCGCCGACGTGGCCATCGGCTCGGTGTACCAGTTCTTCCCCGACAAGCGCGCCGTCGCGCAGTCCCTCGCGCTGCGCAACCTGGAGGAGTTCGGGGAGCGTATCTCGGCGCGGCTGGCCGAGGACGACTTCGCCGACTGGTCCGACACGGTCGGCGCGATCATCGAGATCTTCGTGGACATGCACCGGACCGTCCCCGGCTTCCGGGTGCTGCGGTTCGGCGACGTCGCGGACGTCAACCTGCTCGACTCCGACGCCGACAACAACGCGGTCGTCGCCGACCGGCTCCGCCAGATGATCGTCGAGACGTTCGACCTCCAGGACACCCCGGGTCTGGCCACCGCCCTCGCCATCGCGGTGGAGGCCGGTGACGCCGTGCTGAAGATGGCGTTCCGCAGCGACCCCGACGGAGACCCGATGATCCTCGCGGAGGCGGAGCGGCTGATCCACGGCTATCTGGCCTCCCACCTCGAGGAGACCTGATCCGGGTCGTCCCTTCTGTGGCAGACTCCGCGAAAACGCTACAGAACGGGTGAGTCCGCTGGACGAGCAACAGTTCCAGGCGCAGACCAGGCTGCTGATCCGGCAGCGCATTCGCCTGATGGTGAACCAGTACGAGGTGCACGCCGAGGCACCGGGCGGCAAGGAGGGCGAGCTGCTCGCCTTCGCGCAGCAGAAGCGCATGGCGTTCAAGGAGCAGGTGACCCTGTACGCCGACGCCGCCAAGACCCGTCCGATCCTCGGTTTCAAGGCCCGCAAGCGCATCGACCTCGCCTCCGCGTACGACGTCACGGACGCGCACGGGCAGCCCCTCGGTGTCTTCCGCAAGGACTTCAAGAAGTCGCTGGTCTCCTCCACGTGGCATCTGGAGCAGCCTGGCCTCGGCGTGACGACGGGCGCGGAACGCAACCAGGCCGTCGCGGTCCTGCGACGTGTCTGGCAGTTCATCCCGTTCGTGGACGCCATCCCCTTCGCCTGGCCGTACCACTTCGACTTCCGCGCCGATGACCAGGTCGTGTTCTCGGTCGTCAAGAAGTTCGGACTCCGTGACCGCTACGTCGTCGATATCCACGACCCCCGCCTGGACCGCCGCCTGGTCATCGCGCAGGCCGTGGGCCTGGACGCCCTCCAGTCCCGCTGACCCGCCGACCCGAGGCGAGCCGACCGGGCGCACCGGTTTCTCGGACGGGTTCCCGGATGACGCTGGCCTCCCGGCGCTTTACATGTTACGAAGAGATGTAAAGCCGTGGGCGGAGCACACCCGCGTCGCGATCGTGCGGCGTCATCCCCCGGAGGAGGATTCCCCCGTGAGTTCCTACGACCTCTACTCCACACCGGTCCCGACGGAGACATGGAACGTCCCGATGGCGGGCGACACCCGCTTCACCTGGGAGTACGACGATGGCCGCGACCGGCTGCTGAACCTGTACCAGAAGGGCAAGGACAAGCAGTGGGACGCGCAGAAGCGCATCGACTGGGGCCTTGAGGTCGATCCGGTCAACGTCGCCGGCCTGCCGGAGACCTTCAACCCCCTGTTCGGCTCCGACATCTGGGAGAAGATGTCGCAGAAGGAGCGCGACGAGTTCGGGCGCCACCAGGGCTCGTGGCTGTTCAGCCAGTTCCTGCACGGCGAGCAGGGCGCCCTGAACGTGTCGGCGCGCATCGTGCAGTCCGTCCCGGACCTGGACTCCAAGTTCTACGCCGCGACCCAGACGATGGACGAGGCGCGGCACGTCGAGCTGTACACGAAGTTCGTGCACGAGAAGATCGGCATGTACTACCCGGTCAACCAGGACCTGGCGAAGCTGCTCGCCGAGGCCCTGGAGGACAGCCGGTGGGACCTGCCGTACCTCGGTATGCAGGTCCTCATCGAGGGCCTCGCCCTGGCCGCGTTCGGCCTCTACCGCGACATGTCGACGAACCCCCTGGTCAAGCAGCTCCTCGCCTACGTCATGCAGGACGAGGCGCGGCACGTGGCGTTCGGCAGGCTCGCGCTCAAGGACTACTACGCCGAGCTCACCGACAAGGAGCGGGCCGAGCGCGAGGAGTTCGTCGTCGAGGGCTGCTACCTGATGCGGGACCGTTTCAAGGGACGCGAGGTTTTCGAGCAGCTCGACATGCCGGTCGACAAGTGCATGGAATTCGTCGACAACTCGGACATGTACACGCTCTATCAGTCCCTGCTGTTCAGCCGGATCGTCCCGTGCGTCCGGGACGTCGGCCTCTGGGGCGACAAGGTGCAGGCCGCATACGAGGACATGGGCGTCCTCGACAACGCCAAGGCCGACCTTGAGGCCCTCATGAAGCAGGACGAGGATATCGCCGAGAAGGTCGACGAGGAACGCTACGCCGTCGAACTCGCCGCCCGCCAGAACGAGGTGGACGAGGCCATCACCCTCGGCACCGCCGACTAGGCGTGCTGATCAGGCGGCCGGCGGTGCACGAGTAGCCGGAGAGCGGCACGCGGGGGCGTCCTTCGGGGCGCCCCCGTTCCGCGTTCGCGGGCTTTATCGGATCTTGTCGCCATTTGGCGCGGCCGGGAATCGCGCTGATCAATTCTTGTAGATCTATATGGCGTTTACCAATTGATGCTCCAAGTCGCCGTGTGAACCTCGGTGCTGTACTAATGTCGCCGTTCGACGATGCGCCGGATCCTGCAAACCGAACGGGCGCACATCACAGTGAGGTCTTTCATCCTCGGGCGACGCGACAGCACCGGATCGCCGGGTCGAACCCGAGGAAAAGGCCCAGTGCAGGGTCAATCCGAAAACCCCGGGGGGAAAGCATGAACCGATCCGTCAAGAGCCTGCTGAGCGTCTCCGTCCTCGCTCCCGTCGCGGCGCTCACCGTCGCGGCCGCGCCGGCGAGCGCCGCGCCCGGCCCGTCCACCACGCTTCTCTACGAGTCGTACGCCGCCGCCGCGCCGGTCGCCCGGACGCTGCCCGAGCCCGTCACGCAGACCGCCGGCCAGACCGCCGAGCTGACCACGCTCACGGTCGACAGCGCCCTCGGCTCCGCGTCCCGCGCCGACGGCCGCTCGGCGGCGAAGGCGCTGCCCGTCCCGGCCGGTGGCGCGGGTGAGGCGCTCGGCGGCGCCGGCGACCTGCCCGGGACGGCCCTCGGGAGCCTCGACGGCGTCGGAGCGGGCGTGGGCAACAGCAAGCTCGGAGGGCTCCCGGGCGCGCAGGCCCTCCCCGGCGCCCGCCACACCCAGGCGCCGCTGAGCATGCCCCTGGCGGACGTCCCGTCCACGCTCGCCGACGCGGAACCGGCGGGCCTGCCCGTCGGCACGACGCTCTTCCCGCCGACGGGGCGGTCCGCGCAGCCGGGGCCGGCCGACGACGTGCTCGGCCAGGCGAACGGGGCGGTCAACCAGGTCGGCACCGCCCTCGATGAGACGGAGAACGGCGTCGGCCAGACGGTGGAGGTGCTGAAGGCGCGCGACCGCGTCGGGGGTGCGGACGAGGGGCCGGTGTCCCTGCTGAACTCGGCGGGTCTCGAGTTGCCGAGCGCGCCCGGCCTGGGCTGACCCGGCACGGTACCAAACGGGGCGTTCCGCAGATGTCGTTACATC
>NZ_SMKK01000127.1 GCF_004348425.1 Actinomadura sp. 7K507 | reverse complement strand
GGGTGACCAGGTTCAGCGGCAGCACCCTGCGCTGCGCGTCGCCCGGCGTCCCGGCGCGGAAGGCCCCGTACCCGGCGACGTACGGCCGCAGCCGGGGAGCCGGAAGCCGAGCCGCCGACGCGCACCGCTCGTTCCCCGCCCGCACCAACACCGAATGCACCTGCGCCACCCCCTCAGTGGACCACGCGTCCCGGTCCGCCGCCCGCCGGAGCGCGATCCTCGGGCATGATCGACTGCATGACATCCGATCAGCGCGTCCAGGTCCCGGCACGCTACGCACGCGTCAACGCGTGGGTGATCAGCCGCGACACGGACGCGGAGTTGAGCTTCCTCGCGTCGGTCTTCGGCGCCGTCGAGACTCCGGGTTCCCGGATGCTCGACGCCGACGGCGACATCGGTCACGTCGAGGTCGAGCTCGACGACAGCGTCATCATGCTGTTCGACGCCAAGCCCGGCTGGCCGCCGACCCCCGCTCACCTGCGGGTCTACGTCGACGACGTCGCCGCGGCCAGCGATCGGGCCGTCGCGGCCGGTGCGCGTGTGGTGACCCGCCCCACCCTGCTCGCGTTCGGAGAGCGCGTCGGCCGCGTCCGTGATCCCCAGGGCCACCTTTGGTGGCTGCACGAGCAGGTGGAGGACGTCCCGCCCGAGGAGATGGGCAGCCGCTTCGCAGACCCGGCCGCCCAGGAGGCCATGGCCTACGTCCAGCGCACCCTGCGAGAGGAGCTGGAGGCAGCGGGCACGCCATAGCGTGAACCGCGTCGCTGCATGTCATCGGGGCGAGGCGCTGTCTCGTCTCCCCGACACCCGACCTCGCGCACGGGCCTCACCGGCGAATCCGGCTGACACACCGGAGCCGGACGGCAGGCCGCGTCCGCGGACCTCCGGTCATTCCGGGTCCGCGGGGAGCAGGGCGAGGACGCGGGTGCCCTCGCCGGGGGAACTGGTCACGGTGAGCTCGCCGCCGAACTCGGCCAGCCGCCGGCGCATGCCGTCCAGGCCGAAACCGCGGGCCTCGCCGACCGCGAAGCCGCGGCCGTCGTCGGTGATCTCCAGCTCGATGCCGTGCGGGTGCCGGGTGAGGACGACGCCGACCGTGCCCGCGGCGGCGTGCTTGCGCACGTTGGCCAGGGACTCCTGGGTGCAGCGCAGGAGCGCGATGCGGGTCGGCTGGTCGCACCGGACGTCGGGCAGCTCGGTGTGGAGGGCGATGCCGGTGTCCTCGGCGAAGCGGTCGAGCGTGCGCCGCAGGGTGCGGGCGATCGTCATGTCGGCCCGGGGCGGGCCGCCGGACGGGGACGGCGCGGAGCCGACCAGGGCGCGGGCCTCGGCGAGGTTCTCCCGCGCGGTGCGTTCGATCGACACCAGCTTGGCGGGATCGGTGCGGGCCGCCTCCGCCAGAACGACGATGGAGGCGAACCCCTGGGCCAGGGTGTCGTGGATCTCGCGGGCGAGACGCTCGCGCTCCTCGGCCGCCCCCTGGCGCTGGTACGCCTCGGCCAGTTCGCGCTGGGTGCTCGCGAGCTCGGCCGCCAGGCGGCGGGCCCGCTCGTCGCGCTGGTCCAGGACGCGGTGCATCCAGAGGCCGAGCAGGATGCCGGCCGCGGCGCCGATGAGGGTGAAGACGGCGTTGCCGGTCAGCGCCTCCCCACCCTCCCGGACCGTCCCGGCGAGCGTGAGCGCGGCGGCGGCACCGATGAACGCGACCGCGTACCGCGGGCTCCTGGAGTGGATCCAGAAGAGCGGGAGCGACACGATGAACATCGCCGCGCCGCCCCCGAGCAGGAAGGACATCCCTCCCACGCCGAGCGCCAGCACGCACAGGAACGCGTACGGGCCGGTGACCCGGACGAGCGCGTGGGAGAGGGCGAGTACCGCCAGCAGCGCCAGCGCCGGGTACAGCGTCGCGGCGGGACGGTCGTGCACGGCGAGGGCCGGCGGGCACAGGCCGAACAGGACCCATACGGCGACGTACCACCGGTGCAGCGCCCGGACCCGGTCGCCGAGCCGCGGCTGAAGATCCATGACGGTCAGCGTATTCCAGCGGGTGCGGTTCCCCGGCGGGCCGTGGCCGCTGCCAGAGGACGGTGCGGCCACGAACCCTTCTCAGCCGGTGCTGCCGGGTCCGCCGCGCAGGGTGATGCGTGTGGCGGCGAGGGTGGTGAGGATGGTCAGTCCCAGGGCGGCGGCGACGATCGCGGTGAGGATCCAGGGCGGGCCGCCCGGGACGGCGGAGCCGAGCACGCTG
The DNA here is from genome assembly GCF_004348425.1 of Actinomadura sp. 7K507. Taxonomy (GTDB): domain Bacteria; phylum Actinomycetota; class Actinomycetes; order Streptosporangiales; family Streptosporangiaceae; genus Spirillospora. The sequence goes on along the minus strand of NZ_SMKK01000127.1, from coordinate 23,971 downwards.
AGACCCGCCGGGATCAGCGTGAAGGCGGCGATCAGCAGCCCGAGGGCGATGCCGGCGGCGGCGACGAGGGACGCTTCGACGGCCATCATCCGCAGGATCTGCCGGCGGGTGGCCCCGACCAGGCGCATCAGCCCGAACTCGCGGCGGCGTTCGGCGGTCGCGAGCGCCTGGGTGTTGACCAGGGAGATGACCGCGTAGCCGACGACGACGGCGAGGACGAGCCAGGCCATGGTGGCCTGGGTCTGATCCTGGTCCTGCTGGGCGGCGGCCAGGCCGTGCCGGTCGGTGAGCTGGAGGCCGGGGTGGCCGATGGAGGTCAGTGCGGCGGACAGTGCGGTGCGGTCGGTCCCGGGGTCGGCGCTGATGAGGATCTGCGGGACGAGCCCGGTGCCGGTGTGCGGGGCCAGCAGCGCGGCCGGCACGAGGGCGGTCTCATAGCCGCGCCGGGCGTCGACGGTGGCGACGAGCCTGAGCCGGGTGCGGGTGCCGTCGCCGAGCCGCATCGCGATGGTGTCGCCGAGCCGGTGTCCGGTGGCGTAGCGGGTGGGCAGCGCGACGGTGTCGCCCTTCAGTGCGGTCAAGGCGCCCGTGGCGGCGCGATAGGCGGTCGTCCGGTCGGCTCCCTGGGGCGTGATGCCCTGGAGGGCGAGTTCGGTGGGCTGCGGCCCGGCCGATTCCTCTTCCTCGCCGCCGTCGCCGCCGCCCGAGGGCGCGGGGGCCGTGGCGGGTTCGACGAAGCCGCGGCTGGGGATCCGGGCGGTCGCGGCGGCGACGCCGGGGACGTTGCGGACGGTCTCGACCGCGTCCAAGGGCACGCCGCCCGCGGCGGAGGTGAGCACGAGGTCGGCGCGCTGGGCCTGTTCGAAGGCGCGGCGGTTGCCGTCGGACTGGGTGGTCTGCAGGTAGGTCAGGCTGAGAGCCAGCCCGGTGGCGAGCATGACCGGCATCACCGCGGTGGTGAGGCGGGCGGTACGGGCGCGGGCGTTGGCGGTGGCCAGTTCCCCGGCCAGGCCGGACAGCGCGCGGACCGGCCGGGTCAGGGCGGCGTTGATGGCGCGGGCCAGGACGGGGCCGAGCAGCCCGAACGCGATCGTCCAGACCAGCGCGGCGGGAGTGGCGACGCCTCCCGCGTCGGGCCCGTCGGACCCGGCGGTGCCGACCGCCAGCGCGGCGCCGCCGCCCAGGCACAGCACACCGAGGACGAGCCGCACGACGCTGAACCAGCGGCGCTGCAGCGCGGCCTCGGCGAGCGCTTCGGCCGGGCGGGTGCGCGCCGCCTGGTGCGCGGCCATGAAGGCGGCGCCCAGCGCGGCGGTGAGGGCGAGTCCGGCGCCGGCGATCAGCGGGAAGGCGCCGGAGCGGAACGCGACCGCGTCGGAGACCACGCCGCCGTGCACGAACGCCTTCAGCAGCCACTGGCCGAACCAGGGGGCGGGCCAGCAGGCCAGCGCGGTCGCGGCCACCGCCAGGATCATCGTCTCGGCCAGGATCATCCTGCGGAGCTGGCCGGGGGTGGCGCCGACCGCGCGCAGCAGTGCGGTCTCCCGCTCCCGCTGCCGGATCGACAGGCCCACGGTGCCGGCCACCACGAACACCATGGCCAGTGCCGCGAGGCTGCCGAACGCGGCGGCGAGCGGGATCAGGTCGTCGGTGCCCTCGATCAGGCCGGGGTCCTCGGCCCGGCCCCGGTCGTCCCCGGTCAGCACCGCCGGACCGGCCCCGGCGGCGGTGGCCCCGACCGCGGACTCGACGGCCCGCGCGACCCCGCCGGCGTCGGCGCCGCGCGCGAGCAGCACGCCCACCGAGTCGATCTTGCCGGGGCGTCCGGCCAGGCGGCCCGCTTCGGTGCCGGCGACGAAGACGTCACCGGTGCCGGCGGCCAGCCCGACGATCTGGAACCGTTCGGCGGCGCCGTTCACCAGCAGCTCGACGCGGCCGCCGGTGCGCAGCCCGGCCCGCTCGGCCAGATCCTCGCCCAGCACGATCTGTCCGGGCCCGGACGGCGCGGCGCCCTGCGCGAGCCGGTGCGGGGCGAGCCGCGCCGACGCCCAGTTGTGTCCGGTGACGGCGCCGTGGGAGGCGAGCGCGGCGGGGAAGGAGACGTCCGGCACCACCGCGGCGACACCCGGCACCGCGCCGATCTTCGCGGTCAGGGCGGCGTCCAGACGGGCCCGCTCGGGAAAGATCAGCTCTTCGACGGTGCCGTGGTAGCGCTGGTCGCCGGTGACCACGATCGGGGCGGCGGCCATCCGTTGCGGCGGTGCGTCGGCGCGGATGCCGGTCTCCAGCAGCCCGCCGCAGCCCACCACGATCAGCGCGCCCAGGAACAGCCCGGCGAACGAGGCGAGGAACCCGCCCTTGTGAAAGCGCAGCACGCGCAGCGCGATCCCGGTCATCGGCCCGCTCCGTCCGCGCCCAGGCCCGCCATCCGCGCGGCGACCCGCTCGACGGTCGGCCGGTCCAGCTCACCGGCCAGGCGCCCGTCCGCCAGGAACAGCGCCCGGTCGGCGTGCGCGGCGGCGACCGGGTCGTGGGTGACCATCACCACCGTCTGCCCCGCGTCCTCGACCGCCTCGCGCAGCAGGCCGAGGACCTCGCGGGCGGTGCCGGTGTCCAGCGCGCCGGTCGGCTCGTCCCCGAACAGCACCGCGGGCCGGGTGATCAGCGCCCGCGCGATCGCCACCCGCTGCTGCTGTCCTCCGGACAGCTCACCCGGCCGGCTGCGCAGCCGGCCGCCGAGCCCGACCCGCTCCAGCACCTCCTCCACCGCCCCGCGCTCGGGACGGCGGCCCGCCAGCCGCAACGGCAGCGCCACGTTGTCGCGCACGGTCAGCGCGGGCAGCAGGTTGAACGCCTGGAACACGAAACCGATCCGGCGGCGGCGCAGGCTGGTCCGCTCCCGCTCGCCGAGCGAGGTGAGCTCCACCCCGTCCAGCACCACCGAACCCGACGTCGGCCGGTCCAGCCCGGCGGCGCACTGCAGCAACGTGCTCTTACCGGAGCCCGACGGCCCCATGATCGCGGTGAAGGTGCCCTTCCGCAGCCCGACGCTCACCTCGTCGAGCGCGACCACGGCATTCCTCGTACCGCCGTAGACCTTGCGCACCGACGTCAGCCGGACGACGTCGGCACGACCGGCCGCGCCGTCACCGACAGGTGCTTCTTGCAGGGAGTTCGTCATGCCGATCATCCTCTTCAACGGCACGGCACACGCGGCAGCCTCGATCGGCTGAACCTCCCGTCCACCGATCGGTGGACGAACTCCCGCCACGGCGCACCGGCCGGGCCGTCCCCGGAACCCGGCTCCGCCGGGCCGACGGGCCACCCCACCGGCCGTCACGAGCAGACCGGCCCCGATCGTCCTCGCTCACAACCTTCAGTCAGCCGGCCTTTCCTCGGTGCGTTCGGCTGCGCGTTGAGCGGTGATTATCGTGGTGAGAAGCAGGCTGATCGCCAGCATGTAGCCTGCGAACAGCCAGGAGGCGGGCTCCCACGTGGTGATGGTCAGCAGAGTGATCGTCGCGCCGATTCCGACGAGCACGTAGAAGAGCGCGTTCTCGGAGGACGGATCCCGCCAGGCCTTGCGAATGGTCGGTACGGCGGCGGCCCCGTCAGCGGCCACGGCGAAGAGGACCGCCCACGAGGCGGCGCCCAGGCCCAGCCAGACCGCCAGTGCGACGACGGAAACCGCTCCGCAGAACAGATCGAACGCCGTGATCTTGGCGGTGCCGTGCCGGCTGGCGAATGACGCCGTGACAACGATGAGCGGACCTGTACCGGAGGCGAGCGTCAGGATCGCTGGAGTTCCGACGCCCGCGTCGAGCTGGGCGGAGAACGCGATGAGCGGGGCCGCGGCCCAGAGAAACCAGGTGACACGGTTCGGCCTGACCCGCCCTCGCATCGTCGCGTACGCGTACCGGCAGCTACCGAGCAGCCCCAACGCCGCGCTGACGATGACCCAATTCCCGTCAAGCAACGTCCGGGCTCCCATATCCGTCGCGAGTGTTACCGGGCCAGTCCGCGGAGTGTCAGCTCGACGTGATGCTCGATGGTGCGCGGTCCGGGCTCGGGGATGAGCTGTGCGATGCGGATGAGGCCGAGCAGGCTGTAGGCGATGTCGTCCGCGGTCACGTCCGGCGCGAGGGTGTGGTCGGCGACGGAGCGCTCCACGGCTTCACGGCCGACCTTTCTGAGATGTTCGAGACATCGCTCGAAGTCCGCGTCGGAGGGGGCCCCGCCTGCGAGCAGGTCGATGATCGCCTTGTTGGCGATGAGTCGCGTCAGCGCATTGTTGAAGAACTCGCGGAGCCCGTCGATCGCTGAGCCCTGGGCTGGGATGCCGGTGAGAGCGAGGCTGGCGAAGTCGGCCCCGGTGATGGCGTGCAGCAGGTCTTCCCTGGTGGGGAAATGCCGGTACAGCGTGCCGACGCCCACGCCCGCCGACGCCGCGACCGCGCGCATGTCGACGGAGAGTCCGTGGTTCCGGAACGCGTCTTCCGCGGCTTGCAGGATCCGCTCCTTGTTCGCCACAGCGTCGCGTCGCTGTCTCCGTCCTGCTGCCATGCCCTCAGCCTAGCAATCCGGAACACGTGTTCCGCCTTGAGGTAGCCTGTTCTGGAACATGTGTTCCGGATCGAAGGAGAGCGGGAACGTGAGGACGATCGTGATCACGGGAGGCACGGACGGGATGGGTGCCGCGCTGGCGCGTCACTTCCTTGCCGCGGGCGACCGTGTAGTGGTGCTCGGACGCAGTCGCGCCAAGTTCGACACGTTGCTGGCGGGTGTCGCTCGCGAGTCGCCCTCGGCGCCGTCCAGGGCGGAGTTCATCGCGACCGATCTCTCACTCGTGCAGGACAGCCGCCGCGCGATCGACCAGTTGAGGCGAGAGCACGGCCGTGTCGACGCCCTGATCCTCGCGGCATCGTTCATCCGCCAGCGGCGGCACGTCACCTCCGAGGGGCACGAGGCATCGTGGTCACTGTTCTTCCTCAGCAAGTACCTGTTCGTCACCGGGCTCGCCGACCTCCTCCGCACGGCGGACAGGCCGATCGTCGTGAACACCGCCGTCCCCGGCGCCCGCGCGGACGCCATCGACTTCGACGACCTGGAGATGGTCGGCGGCTTCACCTTCACACGGTCGAACGCTCAGCAACGTCGAGCCAACGAACTCCTCGGGATCCTCGCCACCGGCCAGAACCCCGCCCTCGGCTACATCACCTGGGGACCCGCGCGGCTGGTCCGCACCGGCTTCGCCGGCGAGGTCGGGATCGGTATGAAGCTCGCAGCCGCGCTCCTGGCCCCGTTGCTGGGGCAGCGTGCCGAGAAGGCGGTGCGGCCGATCATCGACCTCGTCGACGCCCCGACCCCGGGCCGAGCGGCTTACCGCGGCGCGAAGCCCCGCCCACTGACCGCGAGCGTCCAGGACGGGCAGGATGCCGCTCGCCTCGCCACTGCCGTCACAGCGAGCCTTTGAGACTTATTCGGCTCTGTGCCCTGGTGACTACGGCATAAGCTTCACTCGTACTTTCAACGATACGATTCAGGCTCATGAGTCAAGGAAGTGGGGACTTCGTGAGCCCGTCGTGTGAGGTACTGGCGCTCGGTGAGCCGACGCATCCGTCGCGGGAACCGGCCTTCGGGCCCATCCGTAACGAACTGTTCGCATCGCTTGCGGGTCAGGGCTTCCGGTCGATCGCCCTGGAGACCGATCGAGTGGCCGCGCTCGCGGTGAACGACTTCGTCCAGGACGGGTTCGGGACCCTCGACGCAGCGATGCGTGAAGGCTTCTCGCACGGCTTCGGCCACCTGGAGGCCAATAGGCGGCTGGTCACCTGGATGCGCGAGTACAACGAGGGCCGCCCCGCCGGAGAACGGCTGGCCTTTCACGGCTTCGACGCACAGGCCGAGAACACCAGCGCACCCAGCCCTCGGCGCTACTTGGAATACGGGTGCGACTACCTGGGGCTCGACCCGGACATAGCGAGCCTGCTCGGGCCCGACGAACGGTGGAGCCGCGAGGAGGCGATCCTCGACCCGGCGAAGTCGATCGGCGACAATCCCGAGGCCGCACGTTTGCGAGTCATCGCCGACGACCTGCTCACTTCGCTCTACACCCGCGCACCGGAACTGATCGCGGCGACCTCACGCGCCGAATGGTTCCGCGCTCGCACGCACCTCACCGCAGGCCTCGGTCTCCTGCGCTACCACCGGCAGTCCGCCCAGCGGATCGAGGAGAGCACGCGGATATCCCGTCTCATGGCCACCCGGGACGCGCTCATGGCCCAAAACCTCCTGGACATCCGCACCATCGAGGGGCAACGCGGCGCAACGCTGGTCTTCGCGCACAACAGCCACCTGCAACGCAATCCGAGCAGCATGCACATGGCGGGAATGGACATCGGCTGGCACTCCGCCGGCGCCATCGTGGGCACACTGCTGGACGAGCGATACACCGTCATCATCGGCAGTATGGGACGCAGCGAAGCCCTCGAACTCGGAGAGCCGGAACCGGACACCTACGAGGGCGTCCTGCAGCGTCGATTCACCACCTGGGGCCTGACGCCCGCCGCCGCAATCACTTCTGCACGCACGCGCACCGACGTAAGACCAGAGCAGGTCTACGCTCCCCTCGACCACCTAATGGTCGACTCAGCTGACGCAATCCTGCACGTCACCGTGGCTACCGAACGATGATGCCGGGTCGGTGTCGATTCCCATGACGAACTTGTAGTCGCTGGTACAGCTCACCCAACGGCACCGGGTGCTCGTCCCCGACGATCTGCTGATAGCGCTAATGGCGCGGGCCGGCCACACGACACGACAAAACCCCCCGACAGCCGCGAAGCCGGACTCCACCTGCGCGGAGCCATCAGCTGCCTGCCCAGCCCCCGTCCCCCTCATGATCTGAACTACGAACAGGCCCCCGGGGCTTCGGGCAGATACGCGGCGAGGAGCCTGGCCCGATCGGCCGTCGCGGGGTCGGCCGCCGTCAGCGCGGCCTCGATCGCCTGGTGGGCGAACGGCGATGAGAGCGCCCGCCGGTAGAGGCCGCGGACGGCGGGCAGGTGCCGCCCCCACCGGGCACGTTCGGCCAGGCCGCTGTGCAGGAAATCGTCCACGAACATCAGTGATTGCAGCCGTCCGAGCGTGGAGGGCCCTGCCAGGACCCGCCGGGCGTACGCGGTCAGGACGGTCTCGGCGGCGGGAAAGTCGAGGATGGACGTCGTGGGAGCCTCACGGTCGCACATGGCGATGAGGATCCACTTGGCACCGTTCAGCACGTCGTCGTCGGCGTCGGCGGCGAGCGCACCGGCCAGGTCCCCGGCCCCGGCCACGATGTCGGCGATGTAGACGTCCAGGAAGTTGCCCTCGCAGGCTTCGCGGACGAGCCAGTCCTTGATGTGCCCGTCCACCGTGGCGCCGCGCATGTGCTTGACCGCATCGATCCGGGCCCATCCCCGGCGTTTGCGGGCCATTGCGTACAACGCCTCGTAGGGGCGGGACTGGGAGTCGGCGAGCGCGTCCGCGGCGCAGCAGCACGGGCCCTCCAGGAGACCCAGGGTGAGGATGGTCTCCCCGTCGTCGTCGTTCCCCACGATCCCCAGAAGGATCAGCCCCAGTTCGACCGCGCCGATGCGGGCGCCGGTCCTGGCCAGCCATCGTCCCAGCGTGTGAAGGCGCTCCCGGGGGAGGTCCTCGCGCGCCAGGACCCGGGCCCGCACCTCGCCGCGTTCGTGCATCAGGTGCAGGTCCCGCAGCGGTCCGTCCAGCCGCAGGAGCTCCTCGCGGCCGGGCGGCCAGTCGGCGACCACATCCTCAAGGGCGCCGAGCAGCCCGTCGAGCTCGGGCCCGCTGGGTGAGCGCGGACGACGCGCCGCGTCCCAGTCCGGTGGCGGGAAACCGTCCTTCGGCGGATGCCCGGACCCGGATCGCCGCAGCAGGCGCCTCGCGTGCTCGTAGTAGGAGGGCCCGTCCCCGATGGGATCGCCGAGCATGTGCCATTCCTGGACGTTCATGCGCGACAACGGTACGGACCCCGGGCGCCCGCATCCGCCCGCTTCGTGTGTTCTGCCGGGGGTTATCGTTCATGCGTGCCCGCACTCCCGCCATCACTCCGGAACTGATCGCGGCGCAATCCGAGCAGCATGCACGGGGCGGGGATGGAGATCGGCTGGCACTCCGCCGGCGCCATCGTGAGCACTCTGCTGGACGAGCGGTACACCGTCATCATCGGCAGCATGGACGCAGCGAAGCCCTCGACTTCCGAGAGCCAGAACAGGTCTACGCTCCCCTCGACCAGCTAATGGTCGACTCAGCTGACGCGATCCTGCACGTCACCGTGGCTAGTGAACGATGATGTCGGGGTCGGTGTCGATTCCCATGACGAACTTGTCCTTGCGGTCGTAGGTGTGCAACCGCGGTTCGTCGGTGGCCGCAACAACCTTTGGATAGACCTGCTTCGTGAGCTCATCGGGGAAGGTCACGACGATCCCGAGGCGGGAGAAGAGGGGCTCACCCGCCGCATGGCCGAGTTCGAGAATCCGGACCTCCGGGGCACGCACCCGCACTCCGCACACGAAGTCTTGCAGCCGCTGGTCCAGCTCACCCAAAGGCACCGGGTGCTCGTCCCCGACGATCTGCAGATAGCGCTCCTCAGCCCGCTCCGGACTGGGCACACGCAACTCGTGCCAGAAGGCCAGCTCAACCATGCTGCAACGACTCCACTGCGCTAGAGATCCTTGAGGGTATTAGCGAAATCCCGGAAACTGCTGCGACTCATGATGAGCGTGGCCCCACCAGGATCCTTGCTGTCACGGATCACCACCGCATTGGGTACATCAGCGATCTCAACGCAGTTGTCGTTCTGAACAGTGCTACGGAAAGCCTTGCGCCAGACCGCATGACTGAGATCCGTTCTCATCACAAGCCTCCTCACACATGAAGCTGGAATCTCAGAAGTTCTTGATGGTGGTGGCGAAGCGACGGAAATCGGTGAGGCTCATGATGAGTCTGGGGCCATCGGGGTCCTTGCTATCACGAATCGCCACTGCCTGCGGGACGCCAGCAACCTCGATGGTAGAGGCCATCTCGGTCTTCCTCCGTGAGGCAACCCAGACGCTAGTAGAAGCAACCCGATTGAGGGTGTTCTCGAAGTCTCCTGAGACCGTACGCCGCTGTCTGGCCTGATGGGGGGCCACCCATGCCATCCGTTGCCCTGGCGGCGGAGAGGCCGGCGCTCGTCCTGGAGCCGACCGACCGGGCGCCCGCGCTGGCGCGCCGCTACCTGACCGAGCGGTTCGCCGAACTCGGTCACACCGACGACTACATCGGCCGCCTCGTGGTCACCGAGCTGGTCACCAACAGCTACCGGCACGTCGGATACGGGCACATCGCCGTCCGGATACTGCCCGACTCGCGCGAGCCGCTGACCCATGTCGAGGTCTGGGACCAGGGGCCAAATTGCCCGTGGTCGGGTCCTGGGACAACGACGCGATCGGCGGGCGCGGCCTTCTGCTGATGGCCGAACTCGTCCACGACTGGGGCGTTCGCCCGCTCAACGAGGAAGGAAAGATCGTATGAGCTCGCTGCGCCCGTTGACCGTCCAGGCCGAACACCACCTTCTCCGGTGGCGGACGCGGCGCGGGCGTCCTGACGTCATCCGGTATCTCGACCTGCTCACTGTCGCGGTGCAAGCCAGGGGATACCGGTGCGTCAAGCTCTACGAGGCCGACGACCTTCCCACCCAGCGTCCGCCCGTCCTCTGGGTCTTCACGTTCGGCCCGGCCGATCACGTGTGCGTCGCCGACGGCCTTCTGAAGCACCGCATGTTCCCGTCGACCTGGTAGCCCCTCCAGAGAGCCATCACCAAGACGTGCACGCCTACGACCTGTTACGACCAGCAGGCCGGGAGGGGACCCAACTCCACACCGCCCTCGTCCCCCAGGCCACGCCATAACCCGCTCACCCGCAGACGAGACGGCACCTGGCTCTTCACGAACCCGCACACGCGAAGACCCCAACGACGTGAGAAGACCACTCGTCCGCCCGCCCTCTCCGCGGGTTTCTGGCGAACTGCATCCGCGTCCTGGGTCAACGTGCCGCCGAGGGTGGGACGTTTTGTTCAGGTCCGCTCAGGAGTTGTGTCGCGGGGGTCGGGTGTAGCCAGGCGGCGGGCTACGGTGGCGGCGATTAGGCGGCCGAGCGTGGGAGCTTCGAGAGGGACGAGCGAACTGCGCGGGTGGACGCGGCGCCGTTTTCCTTTCTCGATCGCGGTGGCGATGGCGCGGGCGGACGATCCCGGTGTTACCGGCGGTGGGGTGCGCATCGGGCCGTTACGCCAGGGCAGCAGGTCCACGTCGCGGGCGGCGGTGTCGGTGCCGCCGGGCACCACTTCCAGGACGGAGACCCCCGTCCCGGCCAGTTCGTTGCGCAGCGTCCGGGTCATGTGCCCGAGCGCGGCCTTGCCTGCCCCGTAGTAGCCGAGCGTCGGGATCGGGACGGCCTGCAGGGTGGAGGTGACGTTCACGACCGTGCCGCTCTGGCCGGTCAGGGCGGGCAGCAGGGCGCGGGTGAGCGCGATCGGCGACCAGAAGTTGACCTCGAACAACTCGCGTGCCGCGAGGTCGTCACCCGTGACGCACTGGGCCGCCGCCAGGCCTCGCCCGGCATTGTTGACCAGCACCCCGACCGTCCCCAGCGCGGCCAGGGCGCGATCGGCGAGGTCCGCGGCGGCGCCGGGACGGGACAGGTCCGTTTCGAGTACGTGCGGCCGGGGCCCGCCCGCCGCGGCGATCCGGTCGGCGATCTCCTCCAGGTTCGCGGCCCGGCGGGCGGCGATCGCCAGCCGGGCGCCCCGGCCGGCCAGTTCCAGCGCAAGGGCGCGACCGATCCCGCTGGACGCGCCGGTCACCAGCACCGGCGTCTCCCGCAGCGCCACACCGCGTCTTCCCATCCGAGCCTCCGGTATTGACTGATTATCAATCAATATCGGACCGTAGCCATGTCCGGGTGAACCCGTCAACACCCCACCCGCTCTAGGCTCTTCGCATGGTGACCAGCACGGCCCGTCCCGACCGCCGCGCGCAGCTCGTCCACGCCGCCGCCGCGCTCTTCGCCGAACGCGCGTACGACGAGGTCACCACCACCGAGATCGCCAAGCGCGCCGGCGTCGCCTACGGGCTCATCGCGCACCACTTCACCAACAAGCGCGGCCTCTACCTCGCGACCGTCCGCGCGGCCGCGGAGCGGTTGCAGGCCGTCCACGACGCCCCACCGGCAGGGGACGACCCCGCGCAGCGGCTACGCGACGGACTGACCCGCCACATCGCCTACATCGAGGACAACGCCAAGGGCTTCCTCACCCTGATGCGGGGCGGCAACGGCAACGACCCCGAGGTCCGCGCGATCATCGAGGAGTTCCGCTGGCAGGGCGCCAGGACCCTGCTCGCCGCCGCCGGGGTCGCCGAACCCGTCCGGCCAGCCCTGCGCACCACACTGCGCGGCTGGGTCGGCTACCTCGACGAGATCACCATCGACCACCTGCACCACCGCGACCTGACCCGGCGGGAACTGGTCGAGCTGGCCACGACCACGCTGGTCGCGGCCCTGCGCGCCGCCCTCGCCCTCGACGACGCCATCGGCGTCGACCCGGCCCTGGTCGACCGCTTGCAGCCGCCCTAAGGCCTGTTTGACAGGTCCCGTGGTGGGGGTTTGTTGAACAGCCGGGTTCGTTTCCGGTGTCTGTCCGGTGTGACCGTTCCCTGGCCCGTGGCCCCGGACGTCTTCGGCGGGTCAGCCCATGGACTTCGCGCCGTCCAGGGACTCGCGGATGATGTCGGCGTGGCCGGCGTGCTGGGCGGTCTCGGCGACGATGTGCATGAGCACCCGGCGAGCCGACCAGTGCGTGTCCTGGAACCAGGGGGCTTTCGGCAGCGGCTGGACGGCGTCGAGGTCGGGCAGGGTGGCGACCACGTCGTCCGTCCGGCGGGCCACTTCGGCGTAGTCGGCCAGGACGCCGGACAGCGTGTCGTCGGGCAGCATCCGGAGTTCGTCTTCGCGCCGGGCGAAGTCCTCCTCGGTCATCTGATCGAAGTCGCCCATCGCGGACGGGCCGCCCAGGATGAAGCCCACCCAGTTCCGCTCGACCGAGGCGACGTGCTTGATGAGGCCGCCCAGGCACAGCTCGCTCGCCGTCGTCCGCATCCCGGCCTGCTCGTCGGTGAGGTCGCGGGTCGTGAAGCGCAGGAAGTGCCGGTGCTTGGCCAGCATCGCCAGCAGGTCGGCGCGCTCGCCGGTCGTCGCCGGAGTGATGGTCTGCTCGGTCACGGTCATGGCGTCCGCCTTCGGGTCGTGTTCGTTCGCCTTCAACCACCAAGCTAGAGCGGATAGCGGCCACTTTCTGGCCTGAATTACGGGAAGAATGAAGACATGGCTAACACGAGTTCCCGGACGTTGCGGCTGCTGTCGTTGCTCCAGACCCACCGGTACTGGCCCGGCACCGAGTTGGCCGACCGGCTGGACGTCTCCGTCCGCACCCTGCGCCGGGACATCGACCGGCTGCGCGAGCTGGGCTACCCCGTCGAGGCGACGCGCGGTGTCGACGGCGGTTACCAGCTGGCCGCGGGTGCGGCGCTGCCGCCGCTCGTGATCGACGACGAGGAGGCGGTCGCACTCGCCGTCGGGCTGCAGGCCGCGGCGCGGGAGGCGGTGGAGGGCGTCGCCGAGGCTTCGGTGCGGGTGCTGGCGAAGCTGGTGCGGGTGATGCCCGCCCGGCTGCGGCGCCAGGTGGAGGCGCTGGGCACGATGACGGTGCCCGGCTGGGGAGGCCGGGCCGGGATGGACGCGGACCCCGGCGTCCTCACCGTGATCGCGCTGGCCTGCCGGGACGACGAACGCCTACGCTTCCGATACACCGCCGCGGACGGCCGGGAGACCGACCGGGACGTGGAACCGCACCGGCTCGTCCCGCTCGGCCGCCGCTGGTACCTCGTCGCCTACGACCTCACCCGGCACGACTGGCGCACCTTCCGGATCGACCGGCTCGCCGCGCCGGCCGCCACCGGCATCCGGTTCCGGCCCCGCGACCTGCCCGCCGCCGACGCCGCCGAGTTCGTCCGCGCGAGCCTGGAGGGCCTGTACTCGCAGTTCCGCCCGCACCAGGTGAAGGTCCTGGTCGACGCGCCGGCCGCGACCGTCCGCGAGCGGATCGGCCGGTGGAGCAAGGTCGTGGAGGTCGACGCCGACCACTGCCACGTGCACATGACCGCCGACACCCTGGACTGGCCCACCATGGCCTTGGGCGTCCTCCGCGCCGACTTCCACGTCCTCGAACCGCCCGAACTACTGGACCAGCTCCGCGAGTGGAGCACCCGCTTCGCCCGCGCCGACCTCCGGCCGGGCGACTAGGCCGACGTTCAGACGGCCCCACGGACCGGTGATCGCCGGTCGGTCTCGGGTGGCTCCGCCATGTTCTCGTGGGAGGAGCCTGAGCCGTTCGGGGCGGCCTCGTCCTGTCCGGTTCGTGCGAGTGGTCGCGCCGTCGAGGCGCCGGTGGTTCGGATGGTGGGGCGGAAGAGCCAGTTCGCCTTCGGTTCGATCAGGAAGCGGGTGGTCTTGACGACCGGCGGGGTGCACAGCAGGACGGCCGCCCCGGCGGCCACGATGGCGCTGATCAGTACTCCGGGGACGGTCTGGACGAAGGCGGTTTCGTGCACGCCGATGTAGATCAGCGTCATGATGCCGAGGCCGTGCAGCAGGTAGGCGTACATGGTCTTGGTGCCGAATGCGGTGAACCACGTCCGGCGGCCGGGTACCAGCGTCAGCACGGCGGCGGCGAGAAGCGTGGCCAGGAGCAGCATGCCCACGTGGATGAACACTCCCGGGAACGGCCTGACGCCCAGCCATTCGTAGCCTCGGTCCCAGTAGGTCCAGTACTCGGGGACGTAGCGCCCGCCGGCGTAGTAGAAGCTGATGCCGGCGGCCAGGACCAAGATGCCGAGGGCGGGCATCCCCGGCTTCTTCAGGAACTTGAAATGCTTCCGCTGCAGGCATACTCCCAGCACGAAGAACGGGAGCAGGGAGAACAGGCGCCGGAGTGTGAGTTCATGGGGCATCGCGTGGGTGTAGGAGATGATGCTGAGCGCCAGGGCGATCGCCAAGGGCCACCGGACGTTCCGCCAGAACGGCACGGTCAGGCGCCATATGATCACCGACATCAGGAACCACATCAGATACGTCGGCAGCAGGATCTGCAGGTTGAAGGCGGCCGTGCCGGTGAGCCAGGCAGAGGTGGCGTAGAGCATTTCGAAGATCAGGTACGGCAGGACGAGTCCGGTGACCAGTCCGCGTACCTTCTCGTCGTTGAAGGTGAAGTTGCGCGCCAGGTGACCGGTGACGATGATCAGCAGCGGCATCCGGAAGGTCTGGAGCAGCAGCACCGCCGGATGGGTCGCGTTGTTCGGCGGGAACAGGGTCACCGTGTGTCCGATGACGACCAGGACCACCGCGAGGAACCGGGCGTTGTCGAAGAAGGGGTCCCGGAGCTTCTGGTTCTCCACGATCTCGGCCGATTTTGCAATTTTGACGTCGCGTCCCATGGAACTCCGGGTTCGATCCGCCCATCGGGGGGAGTTTCGGCGATTCTTCGGCCACGGCGCCGCCCAGCGGCACCTGTAGCACCGGGTCACTGTGAGGATCCCGTTCTCGCCCTGCTCTGCACCATAGGGCTCGTTCGTCCCGGGTGTCACACCAGTCTGCCAGGAGGTCGTCCCAAGGTGTGACCGGGTCCGCCGTCCGCCGCGGCCTGCCCATCGCCGAGCCCGTTTTGGCCGGTGGCATCGGTTCTGCGGGAGGGCGGCTGCGGCTATGTGGGGGAAGGCACGACGGTTCTGGGGCCCGGCACTTCCGGAACGAGCAGCCGGTCCATCAGCACGTGGAGGTGCGCCCTGAAGGACGCGACCGCCGCCGGATCGTCGGCCCTCCACATCCCCTGGGAACGGCCGAACAGCCCCGACCCCAGGAAACCGTGCACGCACCAGGCCATGGTTCCGAGCAGGTAGTAGGTGTCGACGTCCGGGGGCACCAAGTCCCTGATCCTGCGGGCGACGAGCTTGAACAGGGGTCGGACGTAGCGGTCCTCGAGCTCGGAAATGTCGGCGGCGTCGGCGACCCAGCGGTGCGCCCACAGCGAGCGGTTCTGCGGGCGCGCGACATGGAAGTCCAGGTAGGCGTCCACGATCTCGTGGACGGCCGACCGCCCGGACCCGGCCCGCGACACGACCGCCTCCAGCATCGCGCGTTCCGCTTCGAAGGCCTGGCGCATGACCTCGATGTAGAGCGTGTGCTTGTCCCCGGCGACCTCGATGACCGTCGAGGTGGTCACGCCCAGAGCGTCGGCGATGAGCCGCAGGGAGGTGCCGTCGTAGCCGAGCTCCCCGAACAGTCTCGTTGCGCCGTCGATGACGTGCTGATGCGAGATGACGTTCGGCATCCGGCCACCATATGCACCAAACCGGCAGATACACCCCAATGGAAACGGTCAACGCAGTCAAAACAGGGCAAACTTTGGACCGTTCCCGGGTCAGTCCGCGGCCTCGGGGAGCAGCGGGCGCAGGTGGGCGTAGGCCCAGGCCGCGAGCGTGGTGGGCGTCGTGGTCACCAGGTCGCGCGGCTGCTCCGGGACGAGGTCGCGCGTTCCGGCGGTCATGCCCACGATGCCCTCCACGGCACTGGGAGCCAGACCGGCCGAGCGCAGCGCGGCACGGACATCGTCGTCGCTGACGGTCTCAAGCCGGACGGGCCGCCCCAGCGCCCCGGTGAGGATCTCCGCGACCCCCAGGTACGTGAGGTCTTCGGGCCCGTGGACGGCCTGCACCACACGCCCCTCCCACGCGTCGTTCAGCAGCCGCGCGGCGACGACGTCACCGATGTCGCGCGGGTCGACCCACGGCATGGGCGCGTCCGGCCGGGCCGCCGTGGTCAGCACGCCGCCGGCCAGGCCGTCCAGGTCCATGAGCAGGTTGGTGAAGAAGTAGCCGCAGCGCAGGTGGAGCGTGTCGGCTCCGGTGGCGTCGAGCCGCTCCTCGATCCGGGCCAGCCCGTCGATGTGCCCGGCGCCGCCGCGCTTCTCGGCGCCGCCGCTGCTCAGCAGGACGACCCGCGCGACGTCACCGGCCCGCGCGGCGTCGACCACGCCGGACGCCGTCCGTTCCGACGTCTCGATCGGGTCCTCGGCGGTATGCGGGGTCGGGTCGACCCAGAAGACCGTCCGCGCCCCGGCGACCGCCTCGCGGACGAACGCCGCGTCGGTCAGGTCGCCGCGCCGCACGTCGACGCGCTCCCGGGTCGCCGCGTCCAGCCGCGCCGGGTCGCGAACCAGCACCCGAGGCCGGACCCCGGCCTGCAGCAGCAACCGGACCACGCGAGACCCGACGTTCCCGGTCGGAGTGGTGACGACAATGCTCATCCTGGTATCCCCCTTGCCTCGTCTCCCCCGCACGCTACGAACCGAAGCGGCCAGTTCTCGTCCTATTTCGGCCCTGCGTGCCAAGGAGGACGCTGACCGGGGGGCCGACGCGGGAGGCCGGATGCTGCGCTCCCCCGGCTACTTGATCATGTGGAAGCGCGGGTGATCCAGCCAGGCGGCGAGGAACCCGGCGTCACCCACATGGTTCACCCAGGGAGTTTCTCTGGCCGTCTGGTAGCGAAACTCGAACACGGTGCCGGGAATCGCCCTCACGGCGGACGAGATGGACGCCAGCAGCAGCTCGCTCTGCTGCGCGTCCGGCTCCAGGTACGGAATGCCCGGCGGCCGCGTGCCCGGTTGCAGCGCCCCGCCGAAGTCGATGAACGCACCGAACCGGCGGGCCAGCGTCAGGCAGAGGCGCCCCAGGACGAGGTGATCGTTATGGCCCTTGGCCATGGCGTACAGGACGATCTCCTCGGCGGGCCGGTAACCGATCGCGCGCGGCATGTCAGGGAGGTCCGGGTCGTCCGTCCAGGCCTGCCGCTCGATGCCGAACGAGCCCGCGGCGACGGCGTCCGGCGGGGCGCCGATCATGGAGGGGGCGCGAAGAAGCCATAGACCGTCGTCGTACGGCTCGAAGGCCTCCGCCAGCCACGTGTCGAAAGCCGCCGCCTCAGCGCCGGCCAGTGCATCGCGCAGCAGCACGCCCGCAGCCGGTCCCGCCATGCCTCCTCCTTCGAAGTGCCCGCCCCAGGAGTTCGTCAGTCGCGGAGGAAGGGGAAGAAGCGCGACCACTCCGCCACGACGTCATCGTCCAGCTTGGGCGGCTCCGGATGGGCCTCGCCGGGCGGCTGCGGCGTGTCCGGCCGGATCGACCGGGGCAGGTAGCCGTCGAACAGGAAGGCCCCGCGGTACCGCGGGTCGAGCAGGGCCGCGCAGTCCGCGATCGGGCTCACCGAGCCGTGCGGCACCGCCGCGTAGGCCCCGTCGCGGAGGACGAAGGCCGTACCGGAGTCCTTGTCGCCGGGCTCTCCGTGATCGATCCCGGACGCGGCGCGCAGCCGCCCGGCCACGCAGACCGCCGCGTACTCGGTGTCCAGCACCCCGCCGAACGTGGTGTTCCCCAGGTACACGACGCCGGCCGGGGCGGCCAGGCTGAACAGGGACGCGAACCGCAGATCCGTCAGGTCCAGGGAGGACAGCGGCGCCGGGCGGTCGGGCACGCCCGCGGCGGCCTGCCAGTCCGCGTCGGCCTCCTCGTCGAACCAGTCGGCGGGAAGGGCGAGGGCGTCGCCGAGCCCGTCGGCCAGATGCGTGGGCTCTGGCAGCACCCAGGCATCCGGCAGTCCTTCGCCGGTCACCGGGACGACCCAGGCGGATCCGCCGGGCAGCAGGCGCTCGTACAGGGCGAGCGCTTCCCGGTCCACAGTGAGCAGGCCCTGAAGATTGAATCCCATATGTCCCCGTTTGTTCCTTCCCCGACGATGCCCGAGAGGGGAAGCTATCGCATTTATCCGGCGAAGAGTGGCGGTCACGGAAGACCTCCCGCTCGCACGTCGGAAGTGATCAGCGAGTGTTGCGAGAATGCCGTCATGCGAGTTGGCGTGGTGGGGTTGAAAAGAGGGCTGCACCTGGCGGCATGGTGCCTTCGCCTCGGGATGGACGTGGTGATCGCGTGCGACCGCGACGCCGGTCCGCGCTCCGAGGCGCGCGAGTCGCTGCCAGGGACCGTGATCGTCGGTGACTGGCGGGAGTTGCTGGAGTTGCGGCTGGACGGGGTCGTCCTGGCCAACGACTTCGATGAGCACGCGCCGCTCGCGATCGCGTTCCTGGAGCGCGGCGTCCACGTGCTGTCGGAGGCGGCGGCGTGCAAGGACGGGGCGGAGGGGCGGCGGCTGATCGAGGCCGTGGAACGTTCCTCCGCGACCTACTCGTTCGCCGAGAACTACGTGTTCCATCCGCATGTCCGGCTGATCCGTCAGGCCGTGGACGGCGGGGAACTGGGGCGGATCACCTTGGTCGAGGCCGACTACCTGCACGGCATGTCACCTGAGGACGTCACCGCGCTCGTCGGGGATCCCGCGCACTGGCGGGGACGGATCGCCGCGACCGCGTACTGCACCCACACGGTGTCGCCGGTGCTGGCGTTGACCGGTGCGTGGCCGGTGGAGGTGTCGGCCTTCAGCGTGGACGAGTCCGAGCCCCGCGCGGCGGTCGTCCTGGTGGTGCGGCTGTCCAACGGCGCGCTCGCCGTCACCAAGCATGGGTTTCTGCAGGGCGAGCCGGGCAGCCATTGGAGCTGGGTGTCGGCGCGTGGGACGAAGGCCCTGGCCGAGTCCGTGCGGGGACCGGCGGAGCGGTCGTGGTCGGTGCGGGTTCAGGCGGAGGGCTGGACGCGCCCGGACGGCGTGGCGCGGGAGGAGGAGCGCACGCCGCCCGCCCTGCATGTCGACGGGAAGGCGGTGGAGCGAGGGGCGGAAGGCGACGTGCTGCTGTTGGAAGGCTTCCGGGCGACGGTGGAGAAGGGAGAGCCGCCGCTCGTCCCGGTGCGGGCGGCCGTGGCCGCGTCGCTGGTCGGGGTGGCCGGGGCGACGTCCCTCAACGAGGGGTCGCGCCCCGTCCGAGTGCCGGACGTCCGGGGCTAGGTCGGTGGTGTGAGGCCGGAGAGGTCTCGGGGGACGACCGTGTTGCGGTCTGTGTGGCGGTTGCCGAAGGAGAGCTGGGGCCATTGGCCTGCCAGTTCTTGGCGGCTGCGTTCGCTCCAGGCTCGGGCTTCGTCGCTGCGGGTCTTGTAGAAGTTGAGGGCGTAGCCGCCGGTGTGCACGCGGAGAAGGGTGAAGCCGCCCGGGTACTCCTTGACCGCGCCTATCTCCTGCTGGACGACGCGGGGCGCCAGGGGGAAGACCGAGCGTTGGTTCCGGTGGGTGTGGCCTGCGTGGTGGAGGAAGACGCCAGGAGATCTGTTGTAAGCCGTGAGGAGCCGCAGGGACTGGCCCGCGTCCAGGGAACGGGTTCCGGTTATGGCGAGTGGGTCGTTCTCCACGAAGAGCGGGTGGTGGCCGAAGACGAGGGTGGGGCGGTCCGGGTCTTTCTTGAGTTCAGCTTCCAGCCAGGCTTGCTGAGGCGATGACAGGCCGCCTGCGTCGCCGCCGTTGCCGGGCTTGTCGTAGGTGTCCAGGCCGATGACCCGTAGGCCGCTGAGGTTCCGGGTGAAGTAGCTCTCGCCGGACGAGAAGGCGTCCCTGAAGCAGTCGTTTCCCTGGTGTTCGCCCGGGGTGCAGGACGCGTAGGGATCGCCGGAGTGGGCCCGGTCGTGGTTGCCCCGGGCCACCAGGTAGTCGCTGCCCAGGGTGCCGAACGTGTCGAGGACGCCTTTCGCGCTCGCCAGGTCGACCGGGGTCGCCTCGCTCGTTATGTCACCGGCTGCCAGGAGGTAGTTGGCGCCACGGGCTCGGGCGTCCGCGGTCAGGGCTTTCGCCATTACTTCGGGGTAGGGCGGATGGCCTGGGAGCTGTTCGATGCCTTCTATCCAAGGGAGCTGGCCCACGAGGCCCGCGACCGTTTCGCCCAAGTGGAGGTCGTTGCACAGGGCGACCGAGAACAGGTGGCGGCCCGGGGGCGGCTGCGGGGTCGTGAAGGCGAACACGTCACCGTGTGGAGTGCCCGCTGATTGGCCGAAGGCCAGGAATGTGGGCGTGGCCGTCCGGCCTCTGGAACGGGCCTTGTAGTAATACGTCCGGCCTGGCTCCAGGCCGGCCAGCTCGACGTAGTGGTACGGGGTCCCCGAGGGGCCGTGGGCCGTTGACGTCAGGCGGGACGGGTGCGTGCCGTAGACCACCTCGGCGTCGGACGGGGCCGGTTTCATGCGGCCCAGGCCGTCGTCCGTCCCAAGGAGGCCCGTGTACCAGGTCAGGACGGCCGTCGTCTCGGTGACCGTGACCAGTTCCAGGTTCACCGGCCGGACGTCGCCGGCCGCGCGGGCGGAGGTGCCGTCGAGGGTGGGCACCAGCGAGGCGCCCGCGACGATCGCGCTCCAGCGGACGACGTCGCGGCGGCTGGGCCGGCAGCAGATCATGGCCGTAACGGTGACAGCGCCGCGCCCGGACGGCCAGACCCAAACAAACCTAAATAAAACGGTCGCCAGGGGCGAACCCCTGGCGACCGATGCAGACCGATGCAGACCGATGCCGCTCGGCCCGCGAAACTCAGCCCGCGACGGCCTTGAGGCGCTCCTCGCGGAGGCGCCCCGCCCACGAGTCGTCGAGCGGCCGCAGCTCGGTACCGGTCGCCCAGCGGAGCAGGAGGTCGGCCAGGCCGGGGTTCCGGACGAGGGCCGGGCCGTGCATGTACGTCCCGAGGACCCGGCCGGTGTAGGCCCCCTCGAAGCCGTCGCCGTTGCCGATGCCGTGCACGACCTTCGCGAACGGGAGGGCGTTCTGGCCGAGCTGGGTCACGCCCTGGTGGTTCTCGAAGCCGGTGATGCGGGGGACGTTCAGCTCGCCCGCGACGTCCCCGACGATCTCGCCGACCGCGCGCTGCTCGCCGCGCCCGGAGTGGATGTCGAGCAGGCCGAGGCCGGGAAGCGGCTGCCCCTCCTCGCCGCCGAACTCGCGGCCGAGGATCTGGTAGCCGGCGCAGACGCCGAACACCACGGCGCCGGACTCGACCGCGCGGGCGAGGCCGCCGTCGTTGCCGAGGCGCTGCGCGGCGAGGATCTGCGGACGGTCCTCGCCGCCGCCCATCAGGTAGATGTCGCCGTCGGCGGGGACGGGCTCGTCCGAGCGCAGGTGCACGGTCTCGGTCGGGATGCCGCGCAGGGCCGCGCGGCGCTCCAGGACGATCGTGTTGCCCTGGTCGCCGTAGGTGCTGAGGAGGTCCGGGTAGATCCAGACGATCTTGATGCGGTCAGACGACACGGCCGTACCTCGTTCGGATGTTCTGGAAGGCGGTGTAGTTGGAGATCACGTCCAGGTGCCCCGGCGGGACGGCCATGACCGCTTCGTCGATGTCGTCGATGACGGTGAACGGCACCTCGGCGGCCTCCAGGCGGGCGGCGAGGTCGATGCGGCGCTCGCCGGTGACCCACACGGGACGGCCTTGCAGGATGCGGTAGTCGACGTCCCACAGCCAGGACGTGTCGCGTCCGTCCGGGCCCTGCGCGTTGATCGACAGGGCGACGGGGCCCGGCTTGGGCTGCAGGACGTCGAACGCCTCCAGCCAGCCGGCGGGGTTCTTCGACAGCAGCAGCCGGATCTGCCGTCCCTCGTGCTCGACCGTGGTGTAGCGGCCGGCGACGGACGTGACCTGCGACAGCAGCGGCAGGGCCTGGTCGGGCGGGACGCCGAACTGCGCGACGACCGCGAGCGCGATCAGCGAGTTCGAACGGTTCGCGCGGCCCGGCAGCGACAGGCCGGTGAGCGAGTACGACCGGCCGTCCGGGGCCGTGACCGTGTCGCCCTTCAGCGTCCAGTCGGGGCGGGGACGGGCGAAGTGGCACTGGCGGCAGCGCCAGTCGCTGTCCTCGTCGGTGTCCTGCCGGTCGAGGGGGCCGCCGCACTCGGGGCAGGACCACGAGTCCTCGCGCCAGTGCTGGCCCGCGGCGACCCACGTGACGCTCTTGGCCGTGGACGCGCCCCAGGTGACGAGCGGGTCGTCGCAGTTCGCGATGACGTGGCTCTGCGGGGACGCCTCCAGCGCGCGGCGCCACTTGCCGGCCAGCAGCCAGATCTCGCCGGCGCGGTCCATCTGGTCGCGGCTGAGGTTCATCAGCGCGACAAGGTTGGCTCCCGTCTCGGCGAGCACCATCGGGACGTACTTCTCGTCGCACTCGAGGACGCCGTAGCGGGCGGTGGGCGCCGATGCGAGGGCCGACACGTGGCCGGTCGGCATGTTCGCGCCGAACGCGTTGGTGGCGACCTCCCCCAGCGGCGTCATCGCCGAAGTGATCAGCCGGGTCGTCGTCGTCTTGCCGTTGGTGGCGCTGACGAGGACGAGCTTGCGGTCCTTGGCGAGCCTGGTCAGCAGCTCGGGATCGAGGCGGAGGCCGACCTTGCCGCCGATCACCGAGCCGTCTCCGCGGCCCGCCATGCGGGACATTCTGGCGGCCGTACGACCGAGCGCGACGGCCAGCTGCGAACGCAGCGGAAGATCGCTCATGGACTCCGTCTTCTCTGGATGCGCCGGAAAACCGTTCCGAGCCTAGCTGCTGAAGGCACCCCTCCGGGCTGATCTTCGCGGGGCGCCTCGGACGGGTCGCGAACGTCCTGCGACGGGCGGGACACGTGGTGTGAGAAGGGTCACAGGAGATCGGGTAAACCGGTTTGGAAAATCTTGACTGTACTGACTTGTCGTGATTCGGTGCGACCTCCGACTGCGGTGTGCCAGATTCCCATCCACGCGTCTTACAACGGCGTCACCCACTACTTTTGTCGGGAGCCCTGCTGGTTTGCGGGGAGGCGAGGTCCGCCCGGCTCGGCGGACCCGAACGCAAGCGTGGGCAAAGCGGCTATAAGGCGAGGTCTGAGCAATGCAGTGTCCGACGTGCGCTAACGACACGCCCGGGACGCTAGGGAAGTGTTCGTACTGCGAGGCGCCGATCGACGTGTACTCGGTCGGACCGGTCCCTCCGCTCGCGGCCCCCGTCGCGGGCACCCCGGCGGCCGGCTCCGCCGACGCGCTCGGCGACCGGACGATGATGGCCCCGCCGCCCACGCCCTCCTGGGTCTCGAACGCGCAGCCCCCCGCCGCACCGGACCACGCGATGCCGTCGCCTTCGCCGTCGTCCTCGCCCTCACAGACGGCGCCGGAACCGTTCGGGCAGCCGCCGATGCCGGGACAGCCGCCCATGCCGGAGCAGACGCCCTCCTCCGGCCAGCCTCCCGTGTCCGGCCAGCCGCCCGCCGGGCAGCCGTACATGTCCGAGCAGGCGTACATGTCCGAGCAGGCGTACATGTCCGAGCAGGCGTACATGTCCGAGCAGCCGTCCGGGTTCGCGCAGCCGCCCATGGCGGAGCAGCCGCCGGCGGCCGCGCGGCCGCCGCTCCAGCTTTCGGCCGAGCCGTCCGAGCCGTACGGCCAGCCTCCGGCGGGCATGTCGTCGGCGCCCTCGGCGACGCCGCAGGGATCGCAGATCCCGGACTTCGACCCCGAGTCCACGGCCGCGTGGACGTTCAACCCCGAAGAGGACGACGACGCGTCCGCACGGTCAGGCGGCTTCGGCTTCGCTCCGGCGGCACCCGGCCCCGGGGAGGCCAGGCCGACCTCGTTCGAGATGGAACCGCTGCCCGACCCCCGGGAGCCGATCGTCCCGGAGTCGTGGTTCGCGCAGCCGCGCAAGCCCGACGGCCAGGACGCCGACGCGACGCAGATCGCGCCCGCCCAGGGGATGCACAACCCCGGCATGCCCGGCGACCAGGGCGCGCCCATGGGCTACGGCGGCGACTTCGACCAGACGCGCATGGACCCGGGCAACGCCGGCCCCATGGCCGCTCCCACGATGGCCCAAGGACC
>NZ_SMKK01000126.1 GCF_004348425.1 Actinomadura sp. 7K507 | reverse complement strand
GCCTGGCCGCCCCCTGCCCAGGAGCAGCCGGCGGCGCCCCCGACTCCGGCGCCCGCCCAGCAGCAGCCCCGGCAGCCGTCCGCGCCCGAGCCCGCCCCCGCGGCGCAGCAGCCGTCCGCGCAGCCGGAGGCGCCGTCCGGTGAGGGCCCCTACGTCACGCCGCTGGTCCGCAAGCTCGCCACCGAGCACAACGTGGACCTGTCCGCGGTCAAGGGCACCGGTGTCGGCGGCCGCATCCGCAAGCAGGACGTCCTGGAGGCGGCCCGCTCCGCCCAGGAGGCCGCCCGGCAGCAGCCCGCGCCCGCCGCCCCGGCGGCGGCACCGGCACCGGCGGCCGCGCCGCAGGCGCCCGCCGGCCGTCGTCCCGCCCCGGCCCCCGCCGGCGCCCCGGCCGAGCAGCTCGCGCTGCGCGGCCGCACCGAGAAGATGTCGCGCATGCGGCAGACGATCGCCCGCCGCATGGTGGAGTCGCTGCAGGTGGCGGCGCAGCTCACCACGGTCGTCGAGGTGGACATCACCAAGATCGCGCGGCTCCGGGAGCAGGCGAAGGCCGACTTCCAGGCCCGCGAGGGCGTCAAGCTGTCGTTCCTGCCGTTCTTCGCGATGGCGACCGTCGAGGCGCTCAAGGCGCACCCGAAGATGAACGCGGTCATCAACGGGGAGACCAACGAGGTCACCTACCACGAGGTCGAGAACCTCAGCATCGCGGTGGACGTGCCCGAGCGCGGCCTGATGGTCCCCGTCGTGCACAACGCGGGGCACCTGAACCTCGGCGGCCTCGCGCAGCGGATCGCCGACATCGCCGAGCGCACCCGCGCCGGCAACGTCAGCCCGGACGAGCTGGCCGGCGGCACGTTCACGCTGACCAACACCGGCAGCCGCGGCGCGCTGTTCGACACCCCGATCCTCAACCAGCCGCAGGTCGGCATGCTCGGTACCGGCTCGGTCGTCAAGCGGCCCGCCGTCATCGACGACCCGGACCTGGGCGAGGTCATCGCGGTGCGCTCGATGGTCTACCTGGCGCTGACCTACGACCACCGGCTGGTCGACGGCGCGGACGCCGCCCGCTTCCTCGCCACGATCAAGCACCGCCTGGAGGAGGGCAACTTCGAGGCCGACCTCGGCCTCTGACCGTCCCCCGCAGGACGTCCGGGACCCCGCGGCGCCACCCGGCGCGGCGGGGTCCCGCGGTCCGTACCGGGGAAACCCGGGAGCGGCTGAGAATCTCAGCAGGTAGTGGCGCCGTCCGCCTAGGGTGGAGACCATGAGGGTCACCGTCACGGGCTCGTCGGGCCTCATCGGCTCGGCGCTGGTGCAGTCGCTGCGGGAGGACGGCCACGCGGTCGTCCGGCTGATACGGCGCGAACCGTCCAGACCCGACGAGGCGCGCTGGTCCCCCGCGGACGGGTGCGTCGAGGCGGCGGCGCTGGACGGCGCGGACGCGGTCGTGCACCTGGCGGGCGCCGGGATCGGCGACCGGCCGTGGACGAAGGCGTACAAGCGCAAGATCAGGGACAGCCGGCTGGACGGCACCCGCACGATCGCCGAGGCGATCGCCGCGGCCGGAGGGCGGCCGCCCGTGCTGGTCTGCGGGTCGGCGATCGGCTACTACGGCGACACCGGCGGGGACGAGGTCGACGAGAAGGATCCCGCCGGTCGCGGCTTCCTGGCCGGTCTCGTCCGCGACTGGGAGGCCGCCGCCGCGCCCGCGCGGGAGGCGGGCGTCCGGGTCGTCCATCCGCGGACGGGCGTCATCCTGGCGCGCGAGGGCGGCATGCTGGGCCGCACGCTGCCGCTGTTCAGGCTCGGGCTGGGCGGCAGGCTCGGCGACGGCGGGCAGTGGACGAGCTGGATCTCCCTGGCCGACCAGATCGCGGCGCTGCGCTTCCTCATCGACCACGAGATCGCCGGGCCGGTCAACCTGACCGCGCCGAACCCGGTGACCAACGAGACCTACACCAGGGCGCTAGGCCGCGCCCTGCACCGGCCGACCAGGCTCGCCGTCCCGGAGTTCGCGCTGCGGGCGGCGCTGCGCGGGTTCGCCGGCGAGGGACCGCTGATCAGCCAGCGGGTCCTGCCGCGCCGGCTGGAGGAGGCCGGGTTCCGGTTCGCGCACGAGGACGTCGACGCCGCCCTCGCCGACGTCCTGTGAGTCCAAAGAATCGTCAAAGTCCCGGCCGGTCCCGTTCGGTAGCCATACGGTGACAATGAGAGTTCACGGCTCGGAGGAGGGTGAATGAGCACCGACGGACAGCCGCACATTCTGGCGATCGGCGGGGGGTCGTTCGTGCCGGACGGCCGGGAGGGGATCTCGCCGAGCCCGCTGCTGCGCTACGCGTTCGACCTGACCGGCCAGGACCGGCCGAGGGTCTGCGTCATCACGACGGCCGTCGGCGACGGCGCCGAGTACATCGCGCGCTCCTACGCCGCGTTCTCCTCGATGGACGCCGAGGTCAGCCATCTGGCGCTGTTCCCGATGCCGAACGTCGCCGACGTCCGGGCGCACCTGCTCACCCAGGACCTCGTGTACGTGGGCGGAGGCAGCGTCGCGAACCTGCTGGCCCTGTGGCGGCTGCACGGCCTCGACGAGATCCTGCGGGAGGCGTGGCAGGAGGGCGTGGTGCTGTCCGGGCAGAGCGCGGGCGCGCTGTGCTGGCACGTCGGCGGCAACACCGACTCGTTCGGTCCGCAGCTCCGCCCGCTCACCGACGGCCTGGGCTTCCTGCCGTTCTCGTGCGGCGTCCACTACGACAGCGACCCGCAGCGCCGTCCGCTGCTGCAGCAGCTCGTCGGCGAGGGCACCCTGCCCGGCGGGTACGCGGCCGACGAGTCCGTGGCGCTGCACTACGTGGGCACCGAGTTCGTCCAGGCCGTCTCGTACCGGCGGGAGGCGGGCGCCTACCGCATCGAGCCGGACGGGC
This sequence comes from Actinomadura sp. 7K507, assembly GCF_004348425.1. Lineage (GTDB taxonomy): Bacteria > Actinomycetota > Actinomycetes > Streptosporangiales > Streptosporangiaceae > Spirillospora. Next base: position 23,313 of record NZ_SMKK01000126.1, on the reverse strand, counting down.
CCGGGACGGCGAAGGAGTACCGGCTGGAGCCGCGCCTGCTCGCCGCCCTCTGAAGGCGCGCCCTTTGACAGCCCGCCCTCTGGAGGCCCGCGCTCTGAAGGCATGGCGTTAGGAGGGCATAAGCTGGCTCGTGTGAGCGATGTGGACGTACGCGAGCTGGTGGTGGTGCACGCGGGGTTCGGCACGGCGGCCGTCCCCTACGCGGAGGGGTGGGAGCTGCAGAAGCGCACCCACGCCCTGCGGGTGGACGACGCGATCCCCGACACCGTCCTGCTGCTGGAACACCAGCCGGTCTACACGGCGGGCAAGCGGACCGAGGCGCTCGACCGTCCGTTCGGCGACCCCGGCGCCCCCGTCGTGGACGTGGACCGCGGCGGCAAGATCACCTGGCATGGCCCGGGCCAGCTCACCGGCTACCCGATCATCCGGCTCCCCGACCCGAAGGACGTCGTCGGGTACGTGCGGGTGCTGGAGCGGATGATGATGGACGTCTGCGCCGAGCTCGGCCTGGAGGCCGTCACCGTGGAGGGGCAGAGCGGCCTGTGGGTGCCCGGCACTCCCAACCGCAAGATCGGCTCCATCGGGATCCGGGTGGCGCGGGGCGTGACGATGCACGGGTTCATGCTCAACTGCGACAACGACATGGGCTGGTTCGACAAGATCGTCCCTTGCGGCATCCGGGACGCCGGGTCCACCAGCCTCAGCGTCGAACTCGGCCGGGACGTCCCTGTCGCCGAGGTCGTCCCGCTGGCCGAACGGCACCTGTCCGCCGCGCTCGGCGCGGTGGCCACACTCCACCGCACCACCGCGCAACTCGAGACCCCTGCGCAACTCGAGACCCCTGCGTGACTCCGGCCCCCCGCGCAACCCGGAAGCACCGCGCGGCTCGGGGCCGGAAGGGGGCCGCGCCGATCAGCCCTCGGGGGCCATCACCTTGTAGACGGCCTGGCCCTCGGAGGCGGCGAGCATGAAGAACTCCGCCAGGCCCTTGTAGGCGGGCTTGAGGACCTTGTCGCGGGTGGCGCCGTCCAGCCTGCCCGCGTCCTGCACCCCGGCCTTGCCCATCGCCTCCGGGTCGTACCGTCCGGCGACCTCCGCGAACGGCGTCGCGGCCAGATGGTCGGCGGCGGGCTTGACCCGGTCCGGAGCGAGGTAAATCACGTCCATGCCCAGTTCGTCGGCGCCGTCCTCGGTGAGCAGCCGCCCGCCGCAGACGGCGTCGGCCTCGGGCTGGCGCCCGTCCCACGGGTCGCCGGTGACGAGGTAGTGCACCGCCTGCCACGTCCAGCCGAGATCGAACAGTTCCGCCGCGCTCCGCTTGCGCCAGCCGGCGGCACCGAAGATGTGGCGGGCGATCCGGCCGGGATCCGGCTCCCCCTCCAGCACCGGCGGCACCCTGAGGTACGACATTGCCAGACCCACTGCGGTCCTCCTGCTAACGCTGTTGCGTGACGACAGGGAGTCACCCTAGAGAGATCGGCTGTTGCACATGGCAGAAACACGCGAATCGGGGAGGTGAACGGGGTACTGTCATGCGTTCGAGATCGCTCCGATACGCCATCGAGCCCCGCCCGGCCACAGCGGCCCCGGCGGCGGCCGGTGTGCCGGGAGCGCCGATCGCGACGTACGCTGGGACCCGTGACGACGGTGACACCTGACGGACGCAAGCTCCTGCGCATCGAGGCACGCAACAGCGAGACCCCGATCGAGCGCAAGCCCGAATGGATCAAGACCCGGGTGCGGATGGGCCCGCAGTTCCGCGAACTGAGCGGCCTGGTGAAGTCCGAGGGCCTGCACACCGTGTGCCAGGAGGCGGGTTGCCCCAACATCTACGAATGCTGGGAGGACCGGGAGGCCACGTTCCTGATCGGCGGCGACCAGTGCACCCGGCGCTGCGACTTCTGCCAGATCGACACGGGCAAGCCCGCCGAGCTCGACCGGGACGAGCCGCGCCGCGTCGCCGAGTCGGTGGCCACGATGGGCCTGAAGTACGCCACCATCACGGGCGTCGCCCGCGACGACCTGGACGACGGCGGCGCCTGGCTGTACGCCGAGACCGTCCGGCGGATCCACGCGGCGATCCCCGGCTGCGGCGTCGAACTGCTGATCCCCGACTTCAACGCCGACCCCGAGCAGCTGGGCGAGGTCTTCTCGTCCCGCCCGGAGGTCCTGGCGCACAACGTGGAGACCGTTCCCCGGATCTTCAAGCGGATCCGGCCGGGGTTCCGCTACGACCGCTCGCTCGACGTCCTCACGAAGGCGCGGGCGGACGGCCTGGTCACCAAGTCCAACCTGATCCTCGGCATGGGCGAGACCCGCGAGGAGGTCTCGCAGGCCCTGCGCGACCTGCACGCGGCCGGCTGCGAGCTGATCACGATCACCCAGTACCTGCGGCCGAGCCCCCGCCACCACCCGGTCGAGCGGTGGGTGAAGCCCGAGGAGTTCGTGGAGCTGTCCGCCGAGGCGGAGGAGATCGGCTTCGCGGGGGTCATGTCGGGGCCGCTGGTCCGTTCCAGCTACCGCGCGGGCCGTCTGTACAAGCAGGCGATCGAGGCGCGGGAGGCCTGAACGCACGGACGCCGCGACACGACTATCCTTGGATTTATGTCGAAGAAGCCCACGGACGGGGCCCAGGAGCGTCCGGGCCGCCTCAAGCAGATCCGCATGGTCGCCCAGGTGCTCCGCAAGGCCGACCCGAAGGCCCTGCCGATCGTGTTCGCCTCCGCGTTCGGCGCCCTGGTCGTCGTCATCCTCATCGGGCTGCTCGTCGGCCAGCTGTGGTTCTTCATCCCGCTGGGCGTCATGGCCGCCTTCGCCGTCGGCATGATCGTCTTCGGCCAGCTCGCGCAGCGCGCGCAGTACAAGGTGATCGCCGGGCAGCCGGGCGCCGCCGCCGCGATCCTGAAGAACATGCGCGGCAAGTGGACGGTCACCGAGGCGGTCAGCGGCAACCGCAACCTGGACCTGGTGCACCGGGTGGTGGGCCGCCCCGGCGTGGTGCTGGTGTCGGAGGGGCCGCGGAGCCGCGTCGGCCCGCTTCTCGGCGCCGAGAAGAAGCGCCTCTCCCGCGCCGCGCAGCAGGTGCCGATCTACGACGTGCAGGTCGGGGACGACGAGGGCCAGATCCCGGTCAGCAAGCTGCAGCGCCACCTGATGAAGCTGCCCCGCAACCTGAACAAGGGCCAGGTGAGCGAGCTGAACGACCGGCTGCAGGCACTCCCCCGGTCGATGCAGATGCCCAAGGGCCCGATCCCGAAGGGCGCCAAGATGCCCAAGGGCCCCAAGCCCAAGACGCGCTGACGGCCGGCCCGGCGGACACCAGAGACCGACATGAGAGAAGCGCCCCGCTCAGGGGCGCTTCCTCGTTCCCGGCCTAGAAATTGACGACCACTGTGTTGGCGGCGCGGTCATGGAGCCCCCGGTAGTCCCGGTCCCAGACCAGCGCGGGGATGACGAGCACCAGCAGGAGCGCCCGCGCCAGCCCCCAGACGAGCCCCACCGGCCGCCCGTCGAGGCGCGCTACGCGGATACCGCACAGGCGCTTGCCGATCGTCGTGCCGAGCAGCGCGGTCAGCAGCCACGCCTGGATCGCGAAGACGACCAGCGTCCACATGCTGCGCTGCGACGGGTCCCAGCCGAACGAGCGCGCCAGCAGGCTCGCCACCAGCATCGACAGGCCCCAGTCGATGAACAGCCCGACGAGCCGCCGGCCGTAGGACGCGACGGCCCCGCTGCCGCTGTCCGGAAGTCCGAGCCGCGCGCCCGGCTCACCGAGATCGGCGCCGGCCGACCGCGCCCCGCCGAGCCACGTCTGCGTCCACCGCGGCCCGCCGGCCTTCGCCTTGCCACTGCCCATGCCCTCTAAGCTATCCGGTCCCCCCGCGGGCTCGGACTCGGCTCCCGCCGCGGGCGCGGAGTGACGCGTAACACAGTGGAAACATATGAGACACGGCCGGGAAACGGCGCCGCCATAGCCTGCCGGAAGCCAAGGAAGCGCCCCAAGGAGGCTGGATGTTCAGCAGCGCCGAAGAGGTCCTGAGCTACATCAGGAACGAAGGTGTGCGATTCGTCGACTGCCGGTTCGTGGACCTGCCGGGCAAGATGCAGCACTTCACGTTCCCCGTCGAGAGCTTCGGGGAGAGCGTCTTCACCGAGGGGCTGATGTTCGACGGCTCGTCGGTCCGCGGCTTCCAGGAGATCCACGAGTCGGACATGCTCCTGCTCCCGGACCCGTCCACCGCGGTCGTCGACCCGTTCCGGCAGCACAAGACCCTGAACCTGAACTTCTTCGTCCACGACCCGCTGACCGGCGAGCCCTACAGCCGCGACCCGCGCAACGTGGCCAAGAAGGCGCAGGACTACCTGCGCGGCACCGGCATCGCCGACACCTGCTTCTTCGGGCCCGAGGCCGAGTTCTACATCTTCGACGACGTCCGGTTCGAGACCAGGCAGAACGCGGGCTACTACTACCTCGACTCGGTCGAGGGCGCCTGGAACACCGGCCGCGAGGAGCCCGGCGGCAACCTCGGCGCCAAGCCCCCGTACAAGGGCGGCTACTTCCCCGTCCCGCCGATGGACCACTACACCGACCTGCGTTCGGAGATGGTCTCGCAGCTCCTGGCGTCGGGCATCCACGTCGAGATGCAGCACCACGAGGTCGGCACCGCCGGCCAGGCCGAGATCGACTTCCGCTTCGACACGCTGCTGAAGACGGCCGACCAGCTCATGCTCTACAAGTACATCGTCAAGAACGTCGCGCGCGCCGCCGGCAAGACCGTGACCTTCATGCCGAAGCCGATCTTCGGCGACAACGGCTCGGGCATGCACTGCCACCAGTCCCTCTGGAAGGACGGCGCACCGCTGTTCTACGACGAGGTCGGCTACGCGGGCCTGTCCGACAACGCCCGCTACTACATCGGCGGCCTGCTCAAGCACGCCCCGTCCCTGCTGGCCTTCACCAACCCGACGGTCAACAGCTACCACCGCCTCGTCCCCGGCTACGAGGCCCCGGTGAACCTGGTCTACTCCCAGCGCAACCGCTCGGCCTGCATCCGCATCCCGATCACCGGCTCGAACCCGAAGGCCAAGCGCGTCGAGTTCCGCGTCCCGGACCCGTCCTGCAACCCCTACCTGGCCTTCTCCGCGATGCTGATGGCCGGCCTGGACGGCATCAAGAACAAGATCGAGCCCGCGGAGCCGGTCGACAAGGACCTCTACGAGCTCCCGCCCGAGGAGGCCCGCGCCATCCCGACCGTCCCCGGCTCGCTGCCGGAGGTCCTCGCGGCCCTGGAGGCCGACCACGAGTACCTGCTCGAAGGCGGCGTGTTCACCCAGGACCTCATCGAGACCTGGATCGCGATGAAGAACGAGTTCGAGATCGACCCGATCCGCCTGCGCCCCCACCCCCACGAGTTCGAGCTCTATTACGACATCTGATCCCGTGGCAGCGCGTCCCCGCAGGTCGTGGGCGGCCTGCGGGGCGCGGGCGCTGACTTATCCGGCGGCGTCTCGCTCGCCGGTGGCCGGTGGCTGTGCGGAGGGGAACCGGGGCGCGCGCTTGTCGCGCAGCGCGGCGGCGCCTTCGACGACGTCGGGGCCGAGGAAGGTCAGCATCTCGTACGCGGCGGACTGGTCGAAGATCGGACCGGCCATGCGCAGCCAGCCGTTGAGCGCGCGTTTGGTCAGCCGGATCGCGGGCTGCGACCCGGTCGCGAGGGTCTCCGCGACGCGCAGCGCCTCGGGCAGCACCTCCTCGCGCGGGACGGCCTTGCTGACCAGCCCGATCCGCTCGGCCTCGGCGCCTTCGACCATCTCCCCGGTCATCAGGTAGTAGCGGGCCTTGGCCATGCCGACCAGCAGCGGCCAGATGATCGCCGCGTGGTCCCCGGCGGCGACGCCGAGCCTGACGTGGCCGTCGCCGATCCGGGCGTCCTGCGCGCAGATGGAGATGTCGGCCATCAGCGCCACCACGGTTCCGGCGCCGACCGCGACCCCGTTGATCGCGGACACCACCGGCTTCTCGCAGTTGACGATGTTGTAGACGAGGTCGCTCATCTCGGAGAGCATGTGCGACACGCGGTCGTAGTCGCCCATCATGCGCTCCACCATGCCGAGGTCTCCCCCGGCGGAGAACGCCCTGCCCGCCCCGGTCACCACCGCGACCCTCGTCTCCGGGTCGGCCGACACCTCCGTCCAGACGCGCGCCAGCTCGGTGTGCATCCGCTCGTCCGCCGCGTTGTACTTCTCCGGCCGGTCCATCGTGATCAGCAGGACGCCGTCCGGCCGCCGCTCGAACGTCAGGTGCTCGTACTCCGAGAACGTCATCGATATGCCCTTTCAGCTCAACGTCAGGCCGCCGCCCGTCGAGGTGAACAGTGCCGTGTCCGTAAGGCCGGGGGCAAACCCACGAAGACCCCTGCGGCAGGTGAGAGGCGCGGGCGCGGCCCGCCTACCCCTGGCCGAGGAGATCTGCGTACTCGCCGACCATCAGATCCGCTCCCTTGAGCTGTGAGGTCATCTCCGCGTTTAGGATGTCCAGCTGGAGGAGCGTGTCTCCCCGGTCCGCCGAATGCCGCCGGATGTGCGCCGCGGTCTCGGCGTCCACGTGGTCCTCCCAGCCGGGTGCGTAGGTGGCGCCGCCGCCGGGGCCCAGGGGGAGGACGATTCCCGGCGGGCCGGGCCGGTAGGCGGCGAGCTCGTCGCCGCCGTCCAGGAGGGTGCGGATGCCGGCCGCGATCACGGCGGCGTGGCCGGTCGCGGCGCCCGCCTGCTTGGCCTCGGGGACGGCGGTGATGTCGCCGAGGGCGAAGACGCGCTGCTGGCCGGTCAGGCGCAGGTCGGCGGTGACGTCGAGACGGCCGTTCTCCCGCCGGGAGGCCGCCAGGTCCTCGGCCAGGTAGCCGGTGACGGGTGAGGCGCCGAAGCAGCGGAACCAGACGTCGGCGGTGAGCCGTTCGCCCGTCTGCAGCGTGGCGGTGAAGGTTCCGGCCTCACCGGCGCCGGTCGGCGGCTCTTCGCGCAGGTGCGCGCCGGGCAGAACGCGGACTCCCATCGCGTCGAGCTGGCGGCGCAGCTCGGCCCTGAACTCGTCCGGGTAGCCGCCGGGGACGATGTCGTCGTCCCGGGTGACGATGGTGACCGCCTTGTCCGGCCACACCGACGTGATCTCCCCGGCCAGTTCGAGTCCCACGGGTCCCCCGCCGAGGAGCAGGACGCTGTCCGCGTCGGCCAGGGCCTTGCGGGTGGCGTGGTACCGCTCCTTGGCGGTGGCGCTGTCGGCGACGCCCGCCTTCGCCGGGAAGGGGTAGGACGAGCCGGTCGCCAGGACGATGTAGGCGGCCTCGATCCGCGTCCCGGAGGCCAGCGTGACGGACGTGGCGTCCACCCGCACCGCCTTGTCGCGGATCACCCGGCCGCGGCTCAGCAGCCGGTCGTAGGGGATGAACATCCGGTCCGTCCACCGCGGGTCGGTGAGCCCGCGCAGCGCGGCGACGTTGTGGACGAAGGTGTCCCGGGGTTCGATGAGGACGACGTCGGTGACGTCGTCGAGTTCCTTGGCGAGGGCGATGCCGCCGTAGCCGCCACCGACGACGGCCACGGTCGTACGCATGGTCGTGCTCATGAAAATCGCTCCTGATCCTTTGGTTGTCCGCGTTACAGCAGGGTGGTCGGCGTGATGGCGCGTACATGCAGCAGCGCGTCGAACCATTCGTCGAGGCGGCCCGCCGCCAGGTAGTGGTCGGAGTCCGCGGCGGCGTCGTAGATCCCGCCGATGATCCGCAGGCCGCGAGGTCCCCGCAGCCATTCGTCCACCGCGCCGGGGCGGGGTGCGTGCATGTCGAGCGCGTACAGGTCCGGGCCGGCCGCGGCCAGTTCGGCGTCGGCGGAGCCGGCCATCGGCGGCGGAACCCGCTGGCCCGGGTGAAGTCCGCTCACATCCCCGTGGCCGAACCCGATCAGCAGCGAGAGGTAGCCGGTGCCCAGCCGCCGGCGCAGCTCGTTGCCGACGCTCTGGAAGGGCTCCAGCAGGGCCGCGGGTTCCAGGCGGGCCGCGTTCGCGGTGAACGACATTCCCTCCCAGTAGGCGATCTTCGTTGCGCCGTCCTCCAGCAGCGCGGTCATGGCCGCCACCGAGCGGCGCCGGGTGGCGGCGTAGTCGAAGCCTCCGGCGGCGAAGCCGCCGGAGTGGAAGTCCACGATGAGCTGGGCCGCCTCCAGGGCGGCGTCCGCGTGCGGAAGCGAGGCGACCAGGTCGCGGGCGTCCCGCGCGTGGTCGGCGAAGGGGCGGCCGGGATGGGTGCCGCGTGCCTTCTGCACGTGCTCGGGCACCTGGTGGGCGGTCACGATGGTGTCGTAGTGGCGGCGCAGCTCGTCCAGCCGGTGGCCGCCCACCGCTGCCACGTGGCCGAGGACGGCGCCGTAATGGGCGGGCCGCGCCTCGGGAGGGTTCAGCCCGACCATCCGGAACGGGTCGGAGGGGTGCCGCCGGTTGAACGACCGCGCCCACTCGACCACGCCGAGCATCTCCCGGCTGCGCCAGGGCACCCACAGGTCGGCCAGCGCCTCGCGGGGGTCCCCCTCGCCGGTGCGGACATAGGCGTCCAGCCTGTCGACCACCGTCTCGTCGTCCTGGATCGCCAGGACGCGGAAGCCCAGTTTCTCGGCCAGGAGGCGCAGGACGCGGTGTCCCAGCGCCGTCACCTCGTGCCCCGCGCGGGTCGACTCGCCGATGCCGACGACCGCCGCGCCGGACGCCATGGCCGCGAGCGGTTCCAGGTCGGTGAGGGCTTCGGCGGGATCGGTGGCCGCCAGCGCGTGGGCGTTCTCACCGATCCACCGCCGCGCCGCCGCGGCGACCTCGTCGTTGCGCACCGTCATCCACTCCCCTCACTTGCGGGCGTCCTTCACGATCTGCAGCCTAGGAAGGCGGTAAGAGATATTGAATGCTTGATCGGCGCTCTTTTATACGCCAGCGTCTCACCAGCGTGTTCGAGGAGCGCAGCTCGATGGCCGCGCATCCGCTGCCGACGGCCGAGCTTTCCGATCTGTCCGTCTCGCCTGGCATCCTCGGTATGGTCGTGGTGGGCGGGGCCTACAGCACGGTGCGGGCGCGCCTGCTGCTCGCGTCTGGCACCGCGGACGAGTGGATCGGCGCGGGCGAGGGAGCGCGATGACCGGCGAGGCCAAGGACGTCCTGCGGAACGGGTACGCGCTGCTGGGCGCCGCCCGCGACCTGATCGCCGACCACCGGCGTGCGCTCGCCGAAGTGGGTACGGCGCTGGCGCCGTTGCGGGCCGAGGCGGCGCGGGAGCAGCTCCGGTCGATCCCGCTCACGCGGCTGAAGGACGTCACGGACGGGCGCCTGCGGCTGGGGCCGCTGGAGGAGGCGGACTTCACGAGCGTCGCGGACGTCCTGGAGTCGACGCCGTACCGGCTCCAGCTGCTGCCGGGGATCGGGCCGCAGACCGCGCGGCAGGTGCACGCCGCGGCGGCGAGCCTGGCGGAGGCGGCTGAACGGTCGGCGACGGTGCGCATCGACGTCGAGCGGCGGGACGAGGCGATGACGCCGGTGGTCGTCGCGCTGCATCGGCTGGTGAACGCGGGACCGGAGCTGACGCGGGCGCGGGCCGCCGCGCAGGAGGCCGAGGAGCGGTTCGCGCCGCTGGTGCACGACGCGCGGCCGGCCGGGTCCTGGTGGCGCAGGGTCTTCGCGCGGCCGTCCCGGCGGGAGCGGGCGCGGGCGGCGATCGGTGAGCTGGCGGAGGCCCTCGGAGCCGAGGAGCGGCGCGACGGCAGGCTGCTGATCTCGCAGGCGTCGGTGGACCTGCTGCGTCCCGGCGCCTCGCCGGACGAGGCGTGGATCGACTTCGAGCTGCGCGCGTCCGACTACCAGACCCTGCTGGCCGAGCTGGCGGCGCTGGACCCCGAGAAGGGCGCGGCGGAGGGCTTCCTGCCGGGCGACCTGGCGGCGCGCGTCAAGGCGCAGCCGCTCGACGACACGTTCCGGCGGGTGTCGCTGCGCGGCTACCAGTCGTTCGGGGCCCGGTTCGCGCTCGCCCAGCGGCGGGTGATCGTGGGCGACGAGATGGGACTGGGCAAGACGATCCAGGCGATCGCCGCGATCGCCCATCTGCGGGCCGAGGGCGAGACGCACTTCCTGGTGGCGTGCCCGGCGAGCGTGCTGATCAACTGGGTGCGGGAGATCGAGACGCGCAGCACGATCGCCGCGCATCCGCTGCACGGCCCGGGACGCGGGGCGGCGCTGCGGAAGTGGGCCGGGGACGGAGGCATCGCGGTGACGACGCTCTCCACGCTCCACGCCCTCGACGTCCCGCAGGACCTCGCGATCGGGATGTTCGTGGTGGACGAGGCCCACTACGCCAAGAACCACGAGACGCGGCGGGCCCGCGCGGTCGCCGGATGGTGCCGGCGGACGGAGCACGTGCTCTTCCTGACCGGCACCCCGATGGAGAACCGGGTCGACGAGTTCCGCAGCCTGGTCGCGCATCTGCGGCCCGACGTCGCCGAACGGGTCCGGCCGAGCGACGCGGCGATGGGCGCGCGGGCGTTCCGGTCGGCGGTAGCGCCGGTCTACCTGCGGCGCAACCAGCGGGACGTGCTGGTGGAACTGCCCGAGGTCATGCACGTGGACGAGCTGGAGGAGTTCAGCCGGGCCGATGCGGCCGCCTACCGGCGGGCGGTGGCGGACGGCAACTTCATGGCGATGCGCCGTGCCGCGTACGCCGTCCCGAAGCGGTCGGCGAAGCTGGACCGGCTGAAGGAACTGGTGGAGGAGGCCGCCGAGAACGACCTGAAGGTCGTGGTGTTCTCCTACTTCCGGGACGTGCTGGCCGCCGTCCGGGAGACGCTCGGCCCGCGCGCGCGGGGACCGATCGCGGGCGACACCCCGGTCGCCCGGCGGCAGGAGATCGTGGACGCGTTCACCGCCGAGCCGGGGCCCGCCGTCCTGCTGGCGCAGATCCAGGCGGGCGGGGTCGGCCTCAACCTCCAGGCCGCGTCCGTGGTGATCATCTGCGAGCCGCAGGTGAAGCCGACCATGGAGACGCAGGCGATCGGCCGCGCCCACCGGATGGGGCAGGTGCGCACCGTGCAGGTGCACCGGCTGCTCACGCCGGGCAGCGTGGACGAGCGGATGCTGGAGATCCTCCAGGTCAAGAGCATCCTGTTCGACCGGTACGCGCGGCGCAGCGATCTCGCGGAGCAGTCGCCGGACGCGGTGGACGTCTCCGAGCAGGACCTCGCGCGCCAGATCGTCGCGGACGAGCAGCAGCGCCTCGGGACCTGAGCGGGCGCGGGGTGGACCAGGCCGTCTAGCCGCAGGTCGCGCCGCTCGTCGGGACGGCGCCCTGGAGGAGGTAGGCGTTGACGGTCCTGCGGACGCACGGGTCCCCGGTGTCGTAGGCGCCGTGGCCCTCTCCCCGGAGGGTGAGGAGCGTCGCGCGTCCGCCGAGCTCCCTCGTCAGGGCGGGCGCCCACGCGTAGGGGGTGGCCGGGTCGCCGGTGTTGCCGACGACGAGGATCGGCGCGGCGGACGGGGCGGACACCTCCCGGGCGGCGTCGTCGCCCTTCACCGGCCAGCCGGTGCACTGGAGGAGGCTCCACGCCATGGACGTCCCGAAGACCGGTGAGGCGTCGCGGAACTCCGGCAGGAGCCGCCGGACGTCGGCCGGGCCGTAGCGGTCGGTGCCGTCGGCGCAGGTGATCGCGGTGTTGGCGGCGGAGAGGTTGGTGTAGGTCCCGTCCTCGTCGCGGCCGTTCTGGAGGTCGGCGAGCATGAGCAGCAGGGAGCCGTCGCGGCGCTTGACCGCGTCGGCGAGGCCCTGCGCGAGGTACGGCCAGGCGTTCCTGGAGTACAGCGCGGCGGCCACGCCGGTCGTGCCCAGGCTCTGGGTGACCTTGCGGGCGCCGGACGTGGGCAGCGGGTTCTGGTCGAGGCCTTCCAGGAGCCGTTCGATGGAGGTCACGACGGACGGTGCGTCCGTTCCGGAGGGGCAGTGCTTCGTGCCGAGGCGCGCGCAGGCGGCGGCGAATTCGCGCAGGGCCCGCTGGAACGCGGCGGCCTGCTGGAGGGCGAGGTCCGCGCTGCTGATCCCGGTGTCGACGGCGGCGTCGAGGACGGCCCGGCCGACCCGGTCCGGGAACCGGTGCGCGTAGGCGCCGCCGAGCCAGGTGCCGTAGGAGATCCCGAAGTAGTGCAGTTTCCGGTCGCCCAGCGCGATGCGGATCATCTCCATGTCGCGGGCCGCGTTCGGGGTGCCGACGTGAGGCAGGAGTTCCCCGGATCGGGCCGCGCACTGTTTGGCGTAGGCGGCGCGGCCGTCGGCGTACGCCTTCTCCTCGGCGGCGGTGTCGGGGCTGTCGTCGCGGGCGGCGATCTCGTCCATGCGCTTGTCGCCGACGCAGGTCACGGGTGCGCTGCGGCCGACGCCGCGCGGGTCGAATCCGACGAGGTCGTAGCGGGTGCCGAGTTCGGCGTACTGGCCGGCGGCCTGGGCGAGCGTGCCGATGCCGTCCCCGCCCGGTCCGCCGAAGTTGAACAGCAGCGAGCCGATGCGGTGTCTCGGATCGGTGGCCGGGACCTTGATCAGCGCGATGCCGATCGTCCTGCCGGAGGGCTCGGCGTAGTCGAGCGGTACCTTCAGGGTCGCGCAGCGGAATCCGGAGGCCGGCGTCCCGGCGCCGGGCGGGATCTCCGGGAGCCCGGTGCAGCGTTTCCAGTCCGGTGGCCGGACGGCCGCGCGGGCGGCCCCCGACTCCGCGCTCGTCTCCGTGCGGGTGACGTTCATCCCGTGGTGGGTTGCGCTCGCTTCCGCCTCGTGTAGGGGTATTCCGCCCAGGCTGGAGACCAGTCCGGAAACGGCCAGCGCGCCGGCGCCGGCCAGCACGGTGCCATGTATCGCCCCATATCGGGCCATTCGTCCCCCGTTCGTTTCACGGGGGGCGGTCGAGGCCTACCCGGGGACTCATATGCTGACTCCTGATCAACTCCATAGGCTCCGCCCGGGGGAGGAGCACAGGGGGATGCATCCCCGGCCCCGATCCCCCGAAAGTCCGGATACCGCATCAGGGTCGTACTACTCAAGTCTGAGACGAAGACCATTCGCCGCGGTGATCACAGCCAGGGGGCCGCGCGGCAAAGATAGGTGGCATGGCTCAAACCGCCCCCCCAGCATCCCGCCGGGACCCGGCCCCGGAGGCCAGGCAAGGCGAGCGGCGAACCATGGCCGCGGCGATGCGGCGCCGGGTGCCCACCGCGCCTCCGGTGTGGCGGGAGCTTCTGCTGGTCGCGCTCTTCTACACCGGATATACGCTGACGCGCCTCGTCCTGGTTCAGGACGGCACGGAGACGGCGTTCGCGAACGCCGACGAGATCCTTCGCGTGGAGCGCGCCCTGGGGCTGGACATCGAGCTCTACCTCAACGAGACGCTGCTGGCGGTGCCCTGGCTGGCGCGCGCCGCCAACGTCTTCTACGCCACGATGCACTTCATCGTGACGCTCGGCGTCGTCATCTGGCTGTACCGCTACCGGCCGCAGCACTACCGGTGGCTGCGCACGTCGCTCATGGTGGCGACCGGCGTGGCGCTGATCGGGTTCTGGCTGTACCCGCTGGCGCCGCCGAGGTTCCTGCACAGCGAGGGCTTCGTCGACCCGGTGACCGCGCTGCACTCGCTCGGCCTGTACGCCAGCGACGCCTCGGGAACCCTCACCAACCAGTACGCGGCGATGCCTTCCATGCACGCCGGGTGGGCCCTGTGGTGCGGGGTCATCATGTTCAAGCTGGCCACGAAAAAGTGGGCCAAGGTCCTCGGCGCCCTCTACCCCCTCACGACCGTGGTGGTGATCCTGGCCACCGCCAACCACTACATCCTGGACGCGGTGGCCGGGTTCGCGCTGGTCGGCGGAGCGCTCTGGTTGTCGTGGGCGCTCTACATCCGGCCGCCGAAACCGCTCCTCGTCGCGCGGGCCCGCATCTCCCACGACCTCGCTCAGCGCAGGGGCGGCGCGAAGGGGCCCGGGGCGGGCTCCGCCGGACCCAGGTGCCCCACCCGCACCTGAACCCCAGCGCACCACGCCGGGAAAGAGCCGGTCAGTCCGCTCCGTAGAAGACGCGCTCGACGACGGCGCGGGCACGGCGGGTGTGGCGGCGATAGTCCTCCAGGAGGTCCTCCGTCCCCGGGTAGCCGAGGACGCGGGTGACGGCGGTGCGCTCCCTGTGGTGGTCGGTGGGCAGCAGGTCGGACGCGCGGCCCCGCACCAGCATGATCGAGCCCCGGATGCGGGTCGCCAGGCGCCACGCCTCGGTGAGGACGGCGGCGTCCCCGGCGTCCAGGAGGCGCGCGCCGACCGCCGCGTCCAGCGTGTCCAGGGTCCGGGTGGTGCGCAGCGCCGGGACCCCGTGCGCGTGCTGGAGCTGCAGGAGCTGCGCGACCCACTCCACGTCGGCGAGGCCGCCGGGCCCGAGCTTGGTGTGCTGCCGCCGCTCGACGCCGCGCGGGAGCCGCTCGGACTCCATCCGGGCCTTCAGCCGCCGGATCTGCCGGACGGCGTCGTCGCCGAGGCCGTCCTCCGGCCAGCGGACCGGGTCGATCAGCGCGCGGAACCGCTCACGCAGCCCCGGGTCGCCGATGAGCGGGTCCGCGCGCAGCAGGGCCTGCGCCTCCCAGGGCTCCGACCAGCGGGCGTAGTAGGCGGCGTAGGACGCCAGCGTGCGGACCAGCGGCCCCTGCCGGCCCTCCGGGCGCAGGTTCGGGTCGATCTCCAGCGGCGGGTCGGGGGCGGGCAGCGCCAGGAGGCGGCGCAGTTCCTCGGCGACGGCGTGCGCGGCGCGTCCGGCGGCCCGCTCGTCCGCGCCGGGCAGCGGGTCGTGGACGAACATCACGTCGGCGTCGCTGCCGTAGCCGAGTTCGTGCCCGCCGAACCGGCCCATCGCGACGACGGCCATCCGGGTCGGCAGCGGCTCCCGCGACTCGATCTCGATCTTGTTGACGGCGGCGCTGAGGGCGGCCTCGACGGTGACGGCGGCGATGCCGGTGAGGGCGTCCCCCACCGTCCGGACGTCCGCCATGCCGAGCAGGTCGGAGACGGCCACCCGGAACAGCTCGCGCCGCCGCAGCCCCCGCAGCACCCCGACGGCCTCTTCCGCCGAGGCGGTGTCCTCGGTGTGGCGGCGGACGGCCGCGAGGGCCTCCGACCGGAGGGCCTCGAAGGGACGCGGCGCCAGATCGGTGTCGCTGCCGAGGATCGCGACCGCCTCGGGGGCGCGCAGCAGCAGGTCGGTGGCGTAGCGGCTGGACCCGAGCAGCCAGGCCATCCGCTCGGCGACGGTCACCTCGTCGCGCAGCAGCCGCAGGTACCAGGGGGTGGTGCCGAGCGCGTCGCTGACCTGCCGGAAGCCGAGCAGGCCCGCGTCCGGGTCGGGCGCGTCGGCGAACCAGCCGAGCATGACCGGCAGCAGCGTCCGCTGGATCGCGGCGCGGCGCGAGACCCCGGAGGTCAGCGCCTCGATGTGCCGGAGCGCGCCCGCCGGGTCGGCGTAGCCGAGTGCCTCCAGCCGGGCGCGGGCCGCCTCGGCGGTGAGCCGCGCCTCCTGCCCCGGCAGCCGCGCCACGGCCCGCAGCAGCGGCCGGTAGAACAGCTTCTCGTGGATGCGGCGGACCTCGCGGGCGTGCCGCCGCCACAGCGCGGTGAACTCCCCGACGGGACCGGTGCGCAGGCCGAGGGCACGGCCGAGGCGGCGCAGTCCGGCCTCGTCGCCGGGGACGAGATGGGTGCGCCGCAGCCGGTGCAGCTGGACGAGGTGCTCCACCCGCCGCAGGAACCGGTACGCCGAGGCCAGCGCCGCCGCGTCGTCGCGCCCGACGTACCCGCCCCGCGACAGGTCGGCGAGGGCGTCCAGGGTGGTCGGGCTGCGGAGCGTCTCGTCGGCGCGGCCGTGGACGAGCTGGAGCAGCTGCACCGCGAACTCCACGTCCCGCAGCCCGCCGGGGCCGAGCTTGAGCTGGCGTTCGGAGTCGGCGGTGCGCTGGTTCAGGTCGGCCTCGACGCGGCGCCGCATCGCCTGGACGTCCTCGACGAAGCTCTCCCCCTCGGCGGCCTTCCACACGATCGGGGCGATGGTGTCGAGGTAGCGGGCTCCCAGGTCCGCGTCGCCGGCGACGGGCCGGGCCTTCAGCAGAGCCTGGAACTCCCACGTCTTGGCCCAGCGCTCGTAGTAGGCGCGGTGGCTGGCGAGGGTCCGCACGAGCGGCCCGGCCTTGCCCTCGGGCCGCAGCGCCGCGTCCACGTCCCAGAGCGAGCCCTCCTCGGTGCTGGACGAGCAGGCCCGCATCATCGCCGACGCCAGCCGGGCCGCGGCCCGCAGCGCCGCGTCCTCGCCCTCGCCCTCGCGCGCTTCGGCCACGAAGATCACGTCGACGTCGCTGACGTAGTTCAGCTCGCGTCCCCCGCACTTGCCCATGCCGATGACGGCGAGCCGGCACGTCCCGTGCTCGGGGACCTCGGCGCGGCCGACGGCGAGGCCCGCCTCCAGCGCGGCGGCGGCGAGGTCGGCCAGCTCGGCGGCGACGTCGGCGACGTCCGCCCCGCCGACCAGGTCGCGTCCCGCCAGGGCCAGGAGCCGCCGGCGGTACGCGACGCGCAGCGCGACGAGGGTTTCGGGGCCGCATCCGGACGCGACCGGCTCCCCGGCGGCCGGGTCCGCGCCGACGGCGGCCAGCAGGTCGTCGCGGGGACGCGCGGCGAGTTCGCGCCGGCCGCCGTCGCGCAGGACCAGCCAGTGGTCGGGATGCCGGGCGAGATGGTCGCCGAGCGCGGCGCTCACTCCGAGGACGGCGGTGAGCCGCTCCCGCGTGCCGGGCTCGTCCCGCAGGGCCCGCAGCAGCTCGCCGGCGACGCCCCGCTCGCCGGCCGACGCGAGGATGCGCAGCAGCCCGTCCAGCGCGAGGTCGGGGTCGGCGGTGCCGCCGAGGGCGTCGAGCAGGTCGTCGCCCGGCCGGTCGCCGGTGCCCCGCTCCGCCTCCAGCAGGAGCCGCTCGGCGCGGGCCGCGTCGGTGAAGCCGAGCCGCGCCAGGCGCCCGGCGAGGGAGGGACGGCGTTCGGGAGTCCACGACTCGGTCACGGGGTCCACCGTAATCCGGTGGGGCCATCGAGCGGAGCTCGTCCGTTGAAAGGCGGTGGGCGGGGGCTGGAGGACGGTTAGAGCACCGCTAGCAGGCGCTTGCGTTCGAACTCGGTCACCTGGCGGCGGTAGTCCTCCCATTCCTGGCGCTTGTTGCGCAGGAAGAAGTCGAACACGTGCTCGCCGAGGACGTCGGCCATCAGCTCGCTGCGCTCCAGCGCGTGGATCGCGTCGTCCAGGTCCTGCGGGAGCGGCTCGATGCCGAGGGCGCGCCGTTCGGCCACGGTGAGCGCCCACACGTCGTCCTCCGCGCCCGGCGGCAGCTCATAGCCCTCCTCGATGCCCTTCAGCCCGGCGCCGAGGATCGCCGCGAACGCCAGGTAGGGGTTCGCGGCCGTGTCCAGCAACCGGAACTCGATGCGGGTCGAGTGGCCCTTGTGCGGCTTGTACATCGGGACGCGGACGAGCGCGGACCGGTTGTTGTGGCCCCAGCAGATGTAGGACGGCGCCTCTCCCCCGGCGCCGGCGGCGGAGCCGACGTTGCCCCACAGCCGCTTGTAGGAGTTGACCCACTGGTTGCAGACCGCGGTGATCTCGGCGGAGTGCCGGAGCAGCCCGGCTATGAACGCCCGCCCGACCTTGGACAGCTTGTACTCCGCGCCCGGTTCGTAGAAGGCGTTGCGGTCGCCCTCGAACAGCGACATGTGGGTGTGCATGCCCGAGCCCGGGTGCTCGGTGAACGGCTTCGGCATGAAGGACGCCTGCACGCCCTGCTCCAGCGCGACCTCCTTCATCACCAGCCGGAACGTCATGATGTTGTCGGCGGTGGTGAGCGCGTCGGCGTACCGGAGGTCGATCTCCTGCTGGCCCGGACCGCCCTCATGGTGGCTGTACTCCACCGAGATGCCCATCGCCTCCAGCATCGTGATCGCGTTGCGGCGGAAGTCGTGCGCGGCGCTGTGCGGGGTGTGGTCGAAGTAGCCGGCCGCGTCCGCGGGCTCGGGCTCGCTCCCGTCCTCCGGCTTGTCGTTGAGGAGGTAGAACTCGACCTCGGGGTGGGTGTAGAAGGTGAAGCCGAGGTCGGCGGCCCGCGCCAGCGCCCGCTTGAGGACGTAGCGCGGGTCGGCGAAGCTCGGCGTCCCGTCCGGCATGAGGATGTCGCAGAACATGCGGCCGACGCCCGGGGACTCCGACCGCCAGGGCAGCACCTGGAACGTGGACGGGTCCGGCTTGGCGATCATGTCGGCCTCGTACACCCGGGCGAATCCCTCGATCGCCGACCCGTCGAACCCGATGCCCTCGCCGAAGGCGCCCTCCAGCTCGGCCGGGGCGACGGCCACGGACTTCAGGAACCCGAGCACGTCGGTGAACCACAGCCGGATGAAGCGGATGTCGCGCTCCTCCAGGGTGCGGAGCACGAACTCCTGCTGACGGTCCAAAGCCTTCTCCCTCGCTGCTGCTGCACTGCCGGCGACGCGAGGCCGGTGACGGTCGCCGGCCGCGGTCGCCGGTCCGGCTACGTTGCAGTATGCCCCGCCGCTGTTACCGCGACGTTACGTCCGAACCATTCCCGCTGACCGGAAGATATCCGACTACTCGCCCTCCCCGACCCGCGCGGCGGCCGGATCGAGGACGCGGGACAGGAACGTCCTGGTCCGCTCGTGCGCCGGGTCGGCGATCACCCGCTGCGGCGGGCCCTCCTCGACGACCACGCCGCCGTCCATGAATACCACCCGGTCGGCCACCTCCTGCGCGAAGCTCATCTCGTGGGTGACGACGAGCATGGTCATCCCGGTCCTGTTCCCTTGTGATCGGGCGAGTTCGCGCATCACGCCGAGGACGTCGCCGACGAGTTCCGGGTCGAGGGCGGACGTCGGCTCGTCGAACAGCATCACCTCCGGGCCCATCGCCAGCGCGCGGGCGATCGCCACGCGCTGCTGCTGGCCGCCGGACAGCTGCGCCGGGTAGGAGTCGACCTTGTCGGCCAGCCCGACCCGCTCCAGGTTCTCCCTCGCGACCTTCCCGGCCTGCGCCTTGTCCCGCTTCAGCACCTTCCGCTGAGCGATCATGACGTTGCCGAGGGCCGTCAGGTGCGGGAACAGGTTGAAGGACTGGAACACCATGCCGATCCGGCGGCGGACGGCGTCGATGTCCACCTCGGGATCGGTGATGTCGGCCCCGGCCACCCGGATCGTCCCGGCGGACGGCTCCTCCAGCAGGTTCACGCACCGCAGCAGCGTCGACTTGCCCGACCCGGACGGGCCGATCACGCAGACGACCTCGCCCGGCTCGACATGGAGATCGATGCCGCGCAGCACCTCGTTCGTCCCGAACGACTTGCGCAGCCCGGCGATCTCGATGGCCCCGCCCGCCGCCTTCCCGCCGTCGCCCTTCATCGCTGCCCCCTGCGCTGCCGCGCCTCCAGCCGCCGCGCCAGCAGGCTCAGCGGGATCGTGATGATCAGATAGCAGATCCCGGCCACGATGATCGGGGTGGTGTTGCCCTGCTCGCCCGCGAGGTCGCGGCCGAACTTGGTGAGCTCGCGCTGCTCCAGCGTGATGCCGAGGAACAACACGAGCGAGGAGTCCTTGCAGAGCAGCACCAGCTCGTTCGTGAGCGGCGGGACGATGATACGGAACGCCTGCGGGATGACGATCGAGGTCATCGCGCGGGTGTGGGACATGCCGAGCGAGCGCGCCGCCTCCATCTGCCCCTTGGGGACGGCCTGGATCCCCGCGCGGATCGTCTCCGCCATGTACGCGGTGGCGGCGAGCCCGAGCGCCAGCCCCGCCTGCCCGGCCGCGCCGCCCGGGATGTTCACGCCGGGGAAGGCCAGCGGCACGCCGACGCCCACGAAGATGAAGATCAGCAGCAGCGGCAGGCCGCGGAAGACCTCGATGTAGGCGGTGGCGAACCACCGGTACGGGGGGACCGACGACAACCGCATCAGCGCCACGACCAGCCCGCCGCCCAGGCCGAGGCCGAACCCGACCGCGGTGTACACGGCGGTGTTGCGCAGCCCCACCGTGACGATGTCGGGGAACAGGCTCTTCGCGACCTCCCAGTTGGCGAAGTTGAGCCGCAGGGTCTCCCAGTCGGCCAGCACGGCGATCACGACGACGGCCGCCGCGAAGATCCCGTACTGCCCGCCCAGCGAGAGCCGCCGGCGGCGCCGGCGGGACATCCCGCCCGGCCCCGCCGGCTTGAGGGTCTCCGTGGTCACGAGCCGCCGCCCGCGGCCGCGGGCATCGGGCCGATCCACTTCTCGTGGATCTTCTTGTAGGTGCCGTCCGCCCTGGCCTCCGCGATCGCCCGGTTGGTGATCTCGACCAGCTCGGGGTTGTGGTCCTTGCGCATCCACATGCCGTACTGCTCACCGGTGTCCAGGCTCGCGACGATCTCCAATCCGGAGTTCGCCGGGTCCTTCAGCCAGCCCTTGACGACCGGGTCGTCCTGCACGATCACGTCGACCTGGCCGGTGCGCAGCCCGTTCAGCTCGGCGTTGGAGTTGTCGAACGAGCGCGGGTCGAAGCCCTTGCCCTTGACGTGGTCCTCACCGGTCGTGCCGGCCTGGGAGCCGAGCTTCAGCTTCTTGGACTTCACGTCGTCCAGCGACGTGACGCCGCTGCCCTTCTTCGCCAGGAGCGCCTGCGTGGCGTCGAAGTACGGGTCGGAGACGTCCATGAACCGCCGGCGCTCGGGGGTGATCGTCATGCCGCCCATCTGGATGTCGCACTTGCCGGCGTTCAGCGCCGAGCCCGTCTTCATCGTCTCGAACGGGGTGTCGACGACCTTCTGCGTGACACCGAGCTTCTTGGCGACGAGGTCGATGATGTCGACGTCGAAGCCGACGACCTTGCCGGTCTTCTGGTCCTCCGACTGGAACGGCGGGTAGGGCAGGTGGGTGCACGAGGTCAGCGCACCCTTCTCGATGAGCTTCACGCCCTGGACGGTGGCGCCCTCGTCGCCGCCGCACGCCGACGTCGCCAGCAGCATGGCCGCCAGGCCGGCGCCGAGCGCCCATCGCACGGTCCCTCTGGACACGTTTCCTCCCTTATGAGGGTGTTGCTTGATCATCGAACTATCGCACGCCGCCCGCGTGCCGGGGAGGGGGGACGGGCGGGACGTCCATGACCGACCCCGCGTATCCGTTTCCCGAAAATTGACGTGGCGATCATGCCCGCCGCACACGGTGATCATTAACGTGGGCGGGGTCGTGGACATCTCACTTCTGCTCTCGATGACCGACCGGGTGACCGCGCTGGCCACGCCGTCGGCCATGCACCCGGAGTCGTGGCAGCTGTGCGCGCAGGTGGAGACCTGGGCGCGCGGCCGTGGCCTGGTGCTCGGAGATCCGGACACCTCGCCACTCGGCCGGGCCCGCTGCGAGCGGCTCGCCGCACGCGTCTTCCCCGACGCCGACCTGGAGGCCGTGGACCTGTTCGCCCGCTGGCTGACCTGGACGCTCGCGCTGGACGACACGATGGACCACCCGCCGCTCGCCGACAGCGGCAGCGCCGTGCACGGGCTGTACGACGACCTGCTGCGCGCGATGCGGCGCGGCCACGCGCGTCCCGGGGCCCGGCCGCTGGAGGCCGCGCTGGTGGAGCTGTGGCACACCACGTCCAGGAGCATGAGCCGGGACTGGCGACGCCGGTTCATGCTGCATCTGGAGGCGCACCGGGACGGCTGCGCCGAGGAGTCGGTCAACCGGCGCATCCGGCACGTGCCGACCGAGGCGGAGTACGCGCCGCTGCGCCGCAGGGCCTGCGGGCCGTTCCTGTACGACCTCGTCGAGCCCGTCCTCGGCGTCGAGCTGCCGGCCCGGCTGCTGCGGACGCCGCGCTGGAAGACCCTCGCCGACAGCGTCGCCGACGTCGTGGCCTGGTCCAACGATCTCGCGTCGCACGACCTGGAGTCGGCCCGCGGCGACGTCCACGATCTGCCCGCCGTCCTCGCGCGGGCGCACGGGCTGGACCCGGCGCAGGCCGCGGCCGCGGTGGCCGACCGGATCGCGGACCGGATCGAGGACGCCTGGACGGCGGCGCGCAGGCTCCCCGAGATGCTCGACAGGCTGGAGCTCACCGTCGCGCAGCGCGCCGCCGCCGCGCAGGTCGTCAAGGCCCTGCTGGACACGCCGCGCGCCCACGTGGACTGGCTCGCCGAGTCCGGCCGCTACGGGCGGGCCACGCCTCCCGCTCCCCTGCGCCTGGACGCCCTGGCGTCCCTGCGCTGAACCGCCGCACGGCACCCGGGACGCACTTCTCGTCACGATGACGAGAGTTGCGGGTCTATCCTTGGAGCGTGGCACAACTCAGGATCGCGCTCGCGCAGGTGAACTCGACCGTCGGCGACCTCGACGGCAACGCCGACAGGATCGTCGACTGGGCCCGGCGCGCCGCCGGCGCGGGCGCGCACCTGGTCGCCTTCCCCGAGATGATGCTGACCGGGTACCCGGTGGAGGACCTCGCGCTGCGCGGGTCCTTCGTCGAGGCGTCCCGGCGGGCCCTGGAGCGCCTCGCCCGCAGGCTCGCCGGCGAGGGCCTCGGCGACCTGCCCGTCGTCACCGGCTACCTCGACCGCCGGGAGGGCGGGCCCTCCCGGGCCGGGCAGCCCGCCGGGGCGCCGCTCGACGGCGCGGCATGGCTGCACGGCGGCGAGGTCCTGGCGCGCTCGGCCAAGCACCACCTGCCCAACTACGGCGTGTTCGACGAGTACCGGATCTTCGTGCGCGGCGACCGGCTGCCCGTCGTCCGCGTCCACGGCGTCGACGTCGCCACCGTCGTCTGCGAGGACCTCTGGCAGGACGGCGGCCCCGTCAGCGTCACCACCGCCTCCGGCGCCGGGCTGCTGCTCGCGATCAACGCCTCCCCGTACGAACGCGACAAGGACGACGTCCGCCTCGACCTGTGCGCCCGCCGCGCCCGCGAGGCCGGCTGCGCCCTCGCCTACGTCAACATGGTCGGCGGCCAGGACGAGCTCGTCTTCGACGGCGACTCGGTCGTCGTCGGCGCCGACGGGACGCTCCTCGCCCGCGCCCCCCAGTTCGCCGAGCACCTCCTCCTCGCCGACCTCGCGGTGCCCGCCGCGGCGTACGGCGCGGCGTCCGGCGAGCCGGAAGGCGCCCGGGTGGACGCCAGGGACGGCACGACGATCAGCATCGACCGGCACGTCT